>SBAY01000369.1 GCA_005239945.1 Nitrospira sp. | reverse complement strand
TATCCAAAATGGGCTATTTTTCGTTATCGCCTACATATGAAAAAAACTTTGTTAAAAAAACAACATCTTGCAAGTTTGTATTACAGATTACACAGATTTCACAGATTAAAGAGGTTATTTTTTTCTTTTTCCCATCTGTGAAATCTGTGTAATCTGTAGATTTCCTAATAATCCTTATACCCCGTTCTTAGCTCAGGCATAAAACTAAGAACACTCTGGCCGGGCTGATGAAAGGGTTTCCGGTGCCTCTCATTCCACACTGTTTCAGGCCTGGCCTGAAGGATAACTACCTCTTGCGAGTCCCTGTCTATCATCCATTCGATATCCTGATAGCAGCCAGAGTTTTTTTCGATTTCTTTGGCCAACTCTGTCAACTGGTAAATATATTTCTCCTTCAGCAGATTCCCTTTTCCTTTATCAATCCGGCCGGTAATCTTATCAACCAATAGGGAATCCGGTGTAGTTTTCCCTGAAACAACCAGCTCTCCAGGACGGTCTGAATATTCGATCAAAACCTTAGAGGCATCCCCATTTACTGGATTTATGGTGAACATCACCCCGGCAAAGCCCTGGTTAATCATCTTTTGGACCAAAACCCCCATGGCTATCTCCAGCGGGTCTTCAATCCCTATGTTTAACTTCTTTAAATAGGCTAATACCCGGAAACCAAAGGTACTTTGCCAGCATGCCTTAATACACTCCAGTACTTGCTCCTGAGATTTTAGCCGAAGGAAGCTGTCATAAAGCCCGGCAAAACTTGCCTGTTTCAAATCCTCTATAATTGAGGAAGACCTGACCGCAAGCTGAATCTTTTCCTTAAATAGCGAGGTAAGTCTGTTACATGCATCAGTTATCTCTTTGACCATTTCATCGGGCATCTCAGCCTTAACAAAAAGCGCATCTATCCCCTGGCTTTTAGCTTTGATAGCCGAAAGCTCAGCCGGCAGGTCTGAAAGCATAGCCTTAATTTTGCTATAAATCCCATTATCAGTCAGAAAATCAAGGTATGCCTTTTGGGTAATAGCAAATCCTTGCGGGACTTTTATACCTATTTTCCTGAGTTGTCCCAGCCTGGCAGCTTTATTCCCCACCATAGCTACCATTGTTTGGTCATAATCCCATTTAATATATTTTGATGTCGCCATTTTTCAATCTCAGCTTTAAGTGGAGCCCAGTATTGCTGATCAAGGACTCTTTCTTTATCCTCTTCGTCCCGCAGGAGTTTTTGAACCTCTTCCTGATTGCTATTAAGAGCTGCCCTTAAAAGTGGACGAGTCATCACCATATTTGAAGTAATCTTAGGATATTTAGTTGCCAGCGATACCAGTAATTCTGGTGTTCTACATTCAGCAAGCCAAAAACATATCTTTTCCCGTGAGGGATGAGTAGATCTCTTATAGATATCTGCCTCAATCAGTCGCCTGATCATTGGCCAGTCCTTATCCCGCTGGGTCTTTTTAGCCTTGACAAGGTCAACAAGACCCATTACCGCTACCTTCCCTATTTGAGGCAGCTCGATATCCTCTCGACGCTTCCATAATTCAGGGAATGGATCTACCCCTCTCATCTTCCCTATAATATCAATCCTTAAACCAGCTATATCCTCCCTTTGACATCGGAAATGGCAGGCATGACCTTTTGTCAATACCTCGTAAGAAAGTTCAGGGACAAATATTCTTTTAGCCAGAAGCTCATCTAAAGCGGCTCTCAGATTTTCAAGATTCTCTAAAGAAATCATCACAGCCAAATCAATATCACGGCTGAATTCTGCTGCACCATAAAGGATGCAAGCCTGGCCTCCAATCAACAGGGCATTTACCCTATGCTTCAGGAATGTAGAAAGGGCTTTGGGTATCGGGCTGTGGCTCATAATTTCCTCCAAGGAGTACAAAAACCTCCCATAGTTTTTGAGCCTCCACAAAACGTTCTGCTGGCAACATTCTATACCAATCCAAAATCTCTTCTTCAGTTATAGCCAATTTATTCTCTAAAATCTGCTTCATCTTCTTTTACCGATTACCGATTATCTATCCCAGGATTTCCACCACCCCTTTATTCCCATCAACCCTTATCTGCTGGCCTGTTTTAATAAGCTGGGTGGCAAAGCCGGTACCGACTACTGCCGGCAGGCCATACTCCCGGCAGACTATGGCGGCATGGGACATCATTCCGCCTACATTTGAAACTATGGCCTTAAGCCTGGAGAAGATGGGTGACCAGGAAGGGGTGGTGATAGGGCAGATCATTATCTCACCATCTTTCAACTCATCTAACCCCTCCACAGATAATATTACCCTGGCCTTGCCTTCTACTATTCCTGGGGAGGCGGCATGGCCTTTTAGTAAAGCCCCTTCTTTGGTGCCACCAGTTGAGGCCTCAAGCCAGGCCTGTATCTTCTCAGAGATAATTCCCCAGAGCATAATGGTAAACGGCTCGGTAATCACATCAGGCGGAGAACCCAGGGCTGGTACTGGCTGATAGTTTGATAGGGCCTTAATTATCCCTTTTCTCCTTGCTATCTTTTCTGGCCAGTATCTTGGTCCCCTGGCAGTACACCCAATCCCCCAGGAATAATACACCTCATACAATGCCTGGGAGACCTCATATCTATTAAGATAAAAAATATCCTCCTCATTCTGGAAAAACTTGTTTTCAACAAAGACACTGCCCAACTGGCGCATCTTATTCCAAAAGATGGTATGGTGCCAGTGCTCAACATAGAAGTTGTGCTCCTCTACATAGGGATAGACACATCTTGCAAGATTCAATTTCTCTGTAAATGCCTTTTTATCCTCTTCTGTTTTCAAGAGAGCGTAATACCCTTCTTTTAACTTCTCTGCCTCTTTTTTTATCTCTTCCTGCGGTCTTTCTATCTCCTCACCCTTTTCCAATCTTCTAATGTAGCCTCTAATCGCCGAGAAGGGGACAGATAGGTCGTCTATCCAACTAAGAGGCGTGTGGTAGAAGCCGGTGCCGGAATTGAAATAAAACCAGGGGTCTTTAATATCTTCCAGGCTTTTTAGCCATTTTCTGCCGTTTTCAGACCCTTTTAGTTTTTCGATTATTTCCTGACTATCCGCAATACTAAGGAATATCTCCTGCAAGCCAAGCTCCAAAGTCAACTTTGAAAGCTTTTTCAGCTCTTTATCCGGCCGAAAGAGGATTACATCTATGCCAGCGACCATTTGGGTTATAGTCTGGTCTGAAATATCCGGGAATGCCTGTTTCATAAAGGTAGTAAAATCAAGGTGGGCCACATAACCCAGGTTCAGGAATTCAAAGTGGTATTGCCAGATTCTGGTCATACTTTCTAAAAGCCGGTTGTATGCCTCTAAAAGTCTGAATCCAGTGGAAATACCAACGGCATTTTTAACCGTCTCCAGGTCTTCTTTCTCTGGCAGATGCGGGATTTCTATCTTCTTGAGATTCTCAATCTCTGCGGTAACCTTCTCTTTCCATTTAGCATAAAGGCTATCCCAATTCTGGTAGTAAAAACCCGCCCGCTGACCAAACTCTTTTAGCCTTTTTGGTATTTCCTGGGAATTAGCCACCGGAATTGGGCTAATATACAGATACCCATTTAAGATTCTCTGGTCTATACCAAGGGCAGGCGGCATGATAAATATTCGCGAATTATACTGACCTAAAGCAGGACCCCAGCTTTCAAGGGTAATGGCATCAAAAGGGTATAAGGGTATTGGGTGATGCATGGTGTCGCAGAACCAGAACTTTTCTTCCACCTCCCTGCGTTCCTGACTGAATAAAAGATAGTAAGGATACATCTCTTCCCATCCTTCTGCACCCTTTGGAGTTTCTACCTCAAAGGGAGATGGAAAGCTTGCTTTTTGGGCTGTTTTTTGTTGAGTAGCCATCGAAAACCTCCTTTGTAATTAATTTCAGATTGGATTTAACCACAAAGTACACAAAGGATACACAAAATTCACAAGATTTTTTAATTCTGGACTTTGGTAAATTTGCAAAACTTTTTCTATAAAAGGGGTCAAGGGGTCCAGGGATCAAGGATTCAAGTGATTAAATTCCTTTACCTTCACTTGACCCCTCGAATCCTTGAACCCTCGAACCCTTTTTATAAGAATCATCTATTCTCGGTATAGTTTTTATCAGATTTTTGCCAAAGTTGAGTAAATAGTTACTTTTAATTTCTATCCTTTGTGGCCTTTGTGAATTCCTCTGTGCCCTTTGTGGTTTCTCTTTTCACTTACCAGGCAATTTAACCACAAATGTCGTTCCCTTACCTACCTCACTGGCAACCTCAATCTCGCCGTGGTGTGCCTCGACGATACGCTGACAGATGGCTAAACCCAGGCCTGTGCCTTTGCCCTTGGTGGTAAAAAACGGGTCGAAGATGCGCTTGCGGTCTTCCTCTGCTATCCCTTTACCTGTATCAGAAACGCTGAGCTTAACAAACTCCCCTTCCTTCTTACTTCTTATTTCTAACTTCTTACTTCTAACTTCCCCCATCGCCTCGGCGGCATTCTTGACCAGGTTAGTTACCACCTGTTTTTAACCTCCTCCCCCATTTGACCATAAGTTTATCGCCTTACCCACTCCCGGGTATATCTAACCGTAATGCCTTAGTTATCAATTAATACCAAATGAAATTTTGGATTTTGGATTTTCGATTTTGGATTGAGGAATCTTAATATCCTTAATCCAAAATCGAAAATCCAAAATTGTAATCGTA
>SBAY01000165.1 GCA_005239945.1 Nitrospira sp. | reverse complement strand
AGGGGAGATGGGGAAAGATTATCACCCTCCCCTCAATCCCCTCCCATCAAGGGAGGGGAAAAACAACTAACCCCTAAAATCAATCTTGAAGAGGTACTAATATATACTCCATTGCTTCATAAAGTTATGATTAACTGTGATTCAGATAGAGATAGTAGACTATAGACATCAGGCTTTTCTATGTAGGAAATTAGTTCCTGAAGTGTTTTTTCCTAAGTCTGATGTCTGGTATCTAATATTCAGTGTTTGAATCACAGTTAAAAATCACAAATTATCAGCCCTTAAGTATAGTATGCAATAGCCATCTAAAAAAATAAATAGCCTCCAGATGAGGCTGTTCTTCTTCCTCCAAAATCTGGTTACTAAAGAAGAAGGTATCACCAATGACTACAAATTTACCATTTCCATAGGGCAGACTGACAATAAGCGGGTAATTGTAGGCACGGCAGAGCACCTCTGCCTTTTTATTATCGCAGACAATAGGCCAGCCTTTATAAAATGTAGCTGTCTGATTTAGTCCCTCCATCTCTACCTGAAAATATCCTAAGGGAACATTTAGAATCCTAAAGCCAAAATCCTTCATAAGTTTTAAAGAGCCGCCTTTTTCCTCATAACCAACTGCTAAAATAACCACACCACCTTGATTCATATACTCCTTAACAATTTCAATCTCTTTATTAGTAAAGGGTTTAGTTGGGGCAATAAGGATCAATAGATCACTATTTAAAATCTTTTGTTTAGAAAAATCCCTGAGCATAAAAGACAGATAACCATTCCGCATCAAATTAAAGTGCAGACCCATAACACCATTAGGTTTCCAGAATTCTAAGGAATAGTATCCCAGATGGGAATTGTCAACATAGGCAATATTTCCTTTGGGAATTCTAATATGATTCCTCAAATTCAGGTTTGTTGTCCAACAGATAATACTTAAGGTAATACCCGCCATGCAAATCAAAACCAGGGGATTTTTAATGAATATCAGGAACAGTACCAGGGCAATGATTAAACCAAGAAGTGAAATAAAAAGATTGTTGTAATTAAAATTATCCCTTTTATCTCCTGCCAACCAGGTAAATACCTGATTAGCAAAATCATGGCTAAAGATTAAGATAGGGTTAGCCAAAGAGGATGTATCGCCAAAGACAAGGACTTTACCTTGACCATAATTTTGGCAGGCAACGAGAACAAGGTCCCCTAATTGTTCACCCGGGTCATAATCTAAATTATCCAGGTATGCCCCGTCGGGATTATCTTCTCTGCCAGGATCAGAGTAGCCATATTTACCCATAATGATAGGGTAAGCCGGATAGTTCACCTTTAGCGAGGCACCGACAACAATTCCCGGCTCATCTTCTACATCCTTTAGACCAATAGTCAAGGGGTGAACAAGATATTCGTAAGAATGCAGCCAGCCACCAATAAAATAATCCGCAGAATCAAAATTATATTTGATTTGGACAGGTTTCAGGAGGTCATTCAAGTGGTTACTGCCACCCTTTTTATAAAAGGTATGGTCGCCTAATAAAAGTAATGCCCCACCCTTTTTCACAAAATCCCAGATAGCCTCTTTTTCAGTTTCAGGTATCGGTTCATCAATATTTATCATGACTAATATCTTCGCCTCTTTTAATGTTTTTTGATTAATCATTTCGGTCCAGGTAGGTTCAAATCCAAGTCTGGCAACAAATAACGGCAGATTACCAAACATACCGCCACTACGCGCTCCAAAATCCTCGAAATTGGGTATCAACCAATTCACAAAACCCTTTGTATAAAAAACCACCTTTTCTTTACCACCAGGCGAGGCTGATGGGGTTAAGGTTAAAAAACCGATAGAACCAGCGACTAATATTAGACTTAAGATGGCCGGTATGACCCTATTTTTCCCTAAATTTAAACTAATTGGTTGAAATTCTACCCTTCTTAAACTAATATAAAGTGGCACAAGCTGGAGTAACGGTAAATAAAGGGGCAGGGTTAAGAGGAGAATATCGGTTTTATGCAAAAATTTCCCCAGCAACCCAACACCAATGATATAGATGACCTGCACGGCAATGATTAAAACTAAGATTGATACCAGCGAGAAAACCTTTTTCCCCTGTGAGAAAAGATAGAAACTAAGAATAAGAAACACCAATAATATTGAGGCATGAAGTCCAAGAAATGTATGGCCTGAAAGGATATTTACCTTAACGGGGCAAGCTTCACCAATTGAGCTAATAAAGGTGGTTAATGCCAATGATAACCCTTGTTCCCAGCACCAGACAAAGGGGTTGAATTTATAAAATACCATAAAAAACAGGTAGCAGGTGGTAGCAAAAAGTAATGCCGGTAGTTCGCTGGCTGAATTATTCACCCCTCGCAAAAACAGGTCAAGCCCAAACAGGATGAATAAAACCCCTGTTATTCGTAAGATTATATCCTGAGGAAGTAAGGCAAATCCAAAGAGGAAGAAGAACACTCCCGACATCCATAATCCTTTATTTCCCATTGTTAGTTTAAAGGGGAAATAGGTCAGGATAAAACAAACCAGGAGTGTCATCCCCACTCCCAGGTTAAACCAATGGGTGAAAAAGCCCATATTTTCGGTCAAGAAATTAATTGAAATAAAATAGGTAGTAAATCTAATGAATTTTAACATTTTAATATCTAATATCACAATAACATAAATTTCCAGGATGTCTTTAATCTCTTTTGGGGACAATCCGTAATTCTTGGCTAACGAGACGGAAGGTTACAGCCAAAATTTTGCTTCCCCGTCAGCAGAGGAAACATGAATATGCATCCTTTCTTGCCACAACGAAATGGGCTGCTCTGCAAGGTGATTTCCTATTTTTGTTTTTGGCAAAGATTCCCCTACACGAATAATACGGAGAGCAAAATCTATTAAATGCTCTTCAATATCAAATATTCTACTTTCCTTCAACTTTCTTCCTTCTTTGTTCTACATTCAATATTTTGTAAGCATTCCATGTATCAAAATCTTTCAAAATCTAAAACCAGTAACTGCTATCTGAACGGTTACAGTATAAGTTAAATTCTGATGAAAGTTGGTTACTCAATAGGCTGGCATTTTTGGAATATTAGATTCATCACTTCCTTATTACTATCCATTATACCGTTACCCCCAACACCTTATGTGCCTTTTCTTCCTTTTCCTTATAGAATTTTTCTTTGAATTCTACTATAGCCGTCTTTAAATCGTTTTCCAGGGTCTCAGTTAAGGCCTTTTGCTCCCCAATTCCTTTACCTATATCCGGATGTTGTTCTTCCATAAATTGAAGGAATTCTTCCTCAAAAAGAGAGCATTCCTTGACAGGAACATCATCCAGATAGCCGTTTACGCCGGCATAGATAATTATAACCTGTTCTTGTAAGGGCATAGGTTTATATTGGTCCTGTTTAAGTATTTGCACCATTCGTTCTCCGCGAGCCAATAGTTCTTGAGTTGCCTTATCAAGGTCAGAGGAGAATTGAGCGAAGGCGGCTAATTCACGATACTGAGCTAAGTCTAATCGTAACTTACCGGCTACCTGTCGCATCGCTTTAGTTTGGGCAGAAGAGCCGACCCGGGAAACAGATAATCCGACATTAATCGCCGGTCGCACTCCGGCGTAAAATAATCCCCCTTCTAAGTAAATTTGTCCATCTGTGATGGAGATGACATTTGTGGGGATGTAAGCGGAGACATCGCCTGCCTGGGTTTCAATTACCGGTAAAGCGGTTAAAGAACCACTACCCTTTGCCTCATTTAATTTAGCCGCCCGTTCAAGTAATCTTGAGTGAAGATAAAAGACATCCCCCGGGAATGCCTCTCTACCGGGTGGTCTTCGAAGCAAAAGCGACATCTGACGATAAGCAATAGCATGCTTGGATAAATCATCATAAATAACCAGGGAATGCCTTCCGGTATCCCGAAAATATTCACCCATGGCACAACCGGCATAAGGGGCAATATACTGTAGGGGCACCGGCACATTCGCTGTAGCTGAGACAATAATGGTTTTATGCAGAACACCATAGTCTTCTAATATTTTAACTATCTGGGCTACAGTCGATTGCTTTTGCCCTATAGCCACATAAATAGAATAGACATCTGTATCCCTTTGATTTATCATCGTATCAACTAAAATTGCTGTTTTGCCTAATTGGCGGTCACTGATTATTAATTCTCGCTGACCACGACCTATGGGAATCATAGAATCTATTGCCTTTAGACCTGTTTGTAATGGTTCTTTTACTGGCACACGGTCAGTCACTCCAGGCGCCCGTGTTTCAATCGGATTGAAGTGTTTTGCCTTGATTGGTCCTTTTTCATCGATAGGCTCGCCCAGTGCATTTACCACCCGACCTAATAATTCCTCACCTACTGGAACCTTTACTGCCCGACCGGTCAATTTAGCCGTATATCCTTCCTTGATATTAATATCTGCCCCGAAGATAACTACACCAACGGAATCTTCCTCAAGATTTAATACCATGCCGGATATTCCTGCCTCTGGGAATTCTACTAATTCCCCGGCCATTGCCTTTTCAAGACCATATATTCTGGCTATCCCATCACCTACCTGGATGACCGTGCCTACTTCCTCTACCTCTAATGTTTTTTCATAGCGGGTAATCTGGTCACGAATTACAGAACTAATTTCAGCCGCTTTTATTTCTGCCATTTTTAAAATCCTCCTTCATTTCCTTTTTTCTTGTTAGTTTTTATTCAGTCCTTCGCTTTGGATAATTTCAAATATTTTACTATGTAAGCATGGAATTTCATTTTTTGCGACATCCCAAACTATAGAATAATCTATGCCAAAATAGTGATGAATCAACTTATCTCTCATTCGTGCCATATTTTTCCAATCTACATGGCTATACTTTTCTCTAAAATCTTCTGAAATGTTTTTTGTTGCTTCACCAATAATTTCTAAACTTCTAACAAATGCCCTTTTTAAAATAGGATTGATATAAAAGTCATCTTCGGAAATTTTGTTAAGTTCATTTATAATAAATCCAGTTTCTTCGAGTATATGTTTTAAATATTCAAGAGGCAATTTTGACATTTTCTATTTCCTTTAATATATGGGGCCCAATATAAGGGCTTAGGCTTTCCTTAGTAATGAGCTCATAATTTTTCCCTAAATAATTTTCGAAGAAATCGCACAAAGACATAAAAGCCCGAAAAGACTTTTTTTCTTTTCTAAATTCTACAAGAATATCATAATCGCTATATTTTGAATCTTCCCTTCTCACAACTGACCCAAAAATACCAATAGATATAACTCCAAGTTCTCTCAAATATTTTCTGTTACTTTCAACAACCTTATGAAATTTATCTTTTCTTGTCATTTGTCCACCTGTTTTCTCTTTTTTTTAAGCAAATATCCTCTGCGGACACACATTAGACTCCCTGTCTCCGGCCTTTCCCAATCAACTCCCTTCTCAGCATAAATAACCGTCTGATAATAGAGCCATCGATTATTTTATCGCCTATATGTAAAATAAGCCCACCTAAAATCTTAGAATTAATCTTGATATTTAATTTTATTTTAGCCTGTAAAATATCGGATAATTTGGCTCTTAATCTTTCCTCCTGGACAGATTTAAGTGGAATCGATGAAATGACATCCACCTGGCATCTATTTTGCAAGGTATCAATAAGTTTGGTGTATTTTGAAGTGATACCGTCAAGTAAAGCCAGCCTGTCTTTTTTAAGTAAAAGCAAGAGGAGATTTAGGGTTGTCTCAGATAAGGAATAAGAACCAATAGCCTCCTTTAATAATGCCTCTTTCTCCTTTAGTTCAAGAACTGGATGCCGAAGTATCTTCGTCAATCTTTCATTTGACAAGACGCTCTCCACCATCTTCAATTCTTCTGCTTGCTCATCAAGTCTATTTTGAGGTCCGGCTATTTTAATTAAGGCATCAGCATATTTAGTGGCCACGACATTAATCTTTTTCATTAATGCAATGTCTCCTTATTCATTCCTTCGATAAAATCATCGACTAACTGGTAAGCCATAGATTCATCGATTGAGCGTTCCAGGATTTTTGAAGCCGCTAATATAGAAAGTTCTGCCGTCTGGTTTTTTAGTTCAAGGATAGCCTTTTCTTTCTCTTTCTCAATAACTGCCGTTGCCCTTTCTACAAGTTTATTAGCCTCTTTTTGGGACTGGGCAATTATCTCCTGACGCTGGATGTCCCCTTTCCTGGTTGCCTCTTGAATTATTTCCCCCACCTTTTTGTTTAACTCATTTAGTTGGTTTTGATAATCTTGCTTTATCTTCTCTATATTTTGTTTTTCAACCTCTATCGTCTCGAATGTGTTTTTAATTTGATTGGAGCGATTTTCTAATAATTTAGTAATGGGTTTAAATAAAAATTTCCCCAGGACAAATAACAAAATCAAAAAGCTGGCTAATTCAACTAATAGTATTTGCCAGCTAATACTGATAACTCCACCGTGACCTTCCACTTGTTTTTCCTCCTTTGGTGTTTGGTGTCTAAAACCGTTCTCCGTGTCCGTAGTTCGTGCCTTTTTATTCTTTACGGACACGAACTACGGCTAACGAACACGATTTTTAATGCCCAACAATATGGGTTAAGGCTGGATTGCCAAATAGGATAATCAAGGCAATAACCAGGGCATAGAGGACTAACGACTCTATAAAGGCTAATCCAAGGATAAGTATCGTCATGATTTTGCCTGATGCCTCCGGTTGTCTGGCCACCCCTTCTACTGCCTTACTGGTGGCAATCCCCTGTCCTATCCCAGGACCAATGGTCGCAATCCCTATCCCTACCCCTGCGGCTAATACCGATAGGGCAAAAAACCATACTGCTCCGTCCATAATTTGAATCCCCCTTTCTTTTTAATTTTTAACTTTTAATTTTTAATTAATGTTCTTCCTCCCTTTACCGATTACCTGATTACCGATAACCGATTACCAATTACCTATTTTCTGACCTCTCAATGTTCTTCTTCCTCCATAGCAATAGATATGTAGACTATAGCTAAGAAGACAAAGACAAATGTCTGAATAAGGCAAGTAAGTACCCCTAACATCATAATTACTGGTGGTAAAAATAAAGGTATAAACAAGGTTTGAGCGAATAAAATTGCCTTTTTCGAGAAGATAATAATCAATAATGCCAAACAACCTAATGCCATGTGTTTTGACATCATATTAGCAAATAGTCGGATAGACAATGAAAACGGTTTAGCCAATTCTCCAATAAAATGGATGGGAACCATCAAAGGAGCCAACCACCAGATAGGACCGACAAAATGCTTAAGATAGCCAATTAGCCCTTTTCCCTTTATCCCAAAGAAGTGGGTCAGGATAAAGACAATCAAGGCTAAGGCAATAGTTGTATTCCAATCACCAGTAGGGGCTTTTAACCCGGGAACAAGTCCAATCAGGTTAGAAACTAAGATAAACAAGGCTAATGTGCCCATTAACGGCAGGAAGAATTTTGCCTTTTTCTGCCCCATCATCCCTTCCATTAACTGAAGAACCTGCTCAATCAGGATTTCTAATAGGTTTTGTGCCCCTTTAGGAATCATCTTTAGAGAAGAACAGGCCACAATTGCCAGGATGATTATGCCTATGGAAACTAACCAGGTCATAACAATAGTTGCATTAATCGGTATCCATTTTCCTAAAATCTGGTTTAGCCAGTCAACTAAAAATTGCAATAAAAAAGGTGCCTCTGCCTCCATTTAGTCTTTTACTCCCTATTATATGTTATACCCATTATAAAATTAATTATTCCTTTTACAGAAATAGCCCCAATAATTATTGATAAACCCACAATCACCGCTATAAAATTTATTGCCTTTATCTGCAAAATTATGACTAATATTAGTCCCAGGATGGTTAATCTCACTAAATAACTGAACTGAATATATAACTTTGGTCGGCTACTTCTAAAACCTCTTTGAGTAGTTATAATCAATGCCTTAAAATTCAACAATTCAAGCAAAGAGCCAACTCCTATGCCTGAGATTATTGACAAATCCAGAGTTAGCCAAGACACTAAAAAAGCCACTCCTGCCAATTTCCATGCCGTTTTAGTAATCTGTGCTAAGGTAATCTCGTTCATTCCTTAATTATCTTCATCACCATCTCATAGCCGTTATAAAATCCAGCTATAATACCAAATAATAGTCCTCCGATAGTAATCCATGGTGTTGTTCCAAAGCGTGTATCTAAAAAATAGCCCACCCCTAACCCGATAACGGTAGAGATAACAAGCACTAATCCAACACTACTTGCGTAGGCAATTTTCTTTATGGTGTTGAAATTTTCAACCACAGTGAAATATCATATCACATCTAAAGAAAAAATGCAACTAAAAAATTAGTTTTTCAGACATAGATTTTAAATCATTTAAAGGAAATATGAAAAATGGGAATTCTCTATTAATGATAATCTTCTTTAATCTTTCTTTTTCAAGGATAGTTTTCTCTAAATCTTGAATCTGAGAAGTAATTTTATTCCTTAATTTCTCATTAGTTACCATAAGTTGGTTGTGTAATTCTTTCTTATATTTAGCCTGCTTCATTTTCTTAATTAATTCTTCTTTAGTTTTAATTAAAGGGGACTGACCCCGCAAGAAATTCTCAGGGTTAAATTTCATTTTTCTTAGTGTATTTTTTAAATCCTTTATCTCTTCATCCGTAATATCAGGTAGATTAAAATTCAAATATAGAGTTGCAGAGGCAACAGCATATTCAGGAAGGGTGATGGAGAAAAACTCTTGAGCCAATCTATCATTCAATTCCTCATATTTTGCCCCTCCAATTCCATGTATCCAGAGGTCACAAAGAAATAATCGAGCAAATAAGGTTAGCATCAATGCCTTAGGTCTTATCTTATAAGAACTCTTAAGGTTATCTATGGTTTCAATCAAAGGGTCTATCTTAGAAATATCAATATCTAAAATTTCTCTATCCCCTCCACAAATCCAGGTACTACCTTTATTAAATTTTATATAGAGAGTAGTTCTCTCCTCTCCTTCCTTCCAGAGCCAAAATGGAAGTTCAACAATATCATCAGATTGTTTTAATTTGATTTCTAATATTTTGTTATAACCTGTCACAAATTGTCTACATGAGAACAAAATCAGGCTAAAGAAATAGATAAATGCCTTGCTCTGGCAAAGAGAAGATAAGAATACCTCTGTATGTTTAAAACCTAACCTTTCCTCGAATGCCCTTTTAGAAAAGGTATTAAATTGGGCTAAATTCCTGGAAACAGGGTATGCTTTATCAGTTGCTTTGCGGTAGATTTCCAAACTTTCCCTATCCACCCAATCCTTGCAGTTTTTGGAAATATAATTCAATGTCTGATTAAACTTTTGCCTATCAGGTGGAGAAATCTCTTCGAATGCCAGATTCCTTTCGGATTGGAATAGTTGAATTTCTTCACAATTCAACCTCCCATCCCTAAAAAAGGGCAGGGGAATATACCGGTTATTGTTAAGAGTATCCGAATCTACCACCAGGTTTAATCCCGAAAACCCGTATCTTTCTATCAAGGCATTAACTACCATATCCTTAAAGAGAATTCCAGGATGGTATATTACAGGCTGATGTCCACAAGCGACAATGGGTTTTTCATCCAACTCTTTAAAAACAGCTCTACGCAGTTGCGTACGAAGGTCTAAGAAAGGGATTTTATCAAGTAGTTTGTGATTAGATTCTACAAGGGGTTTCATCTCATCCATTGATGGGGTTAAAATAAATTCTTTGTTTTTTTTAGGTAAAGAATATTTCATAGTATTTTCTTTACTTGCCAGGATTAACCAGAAATATCAGTTTTCTATCTCCCTTTCCAGAATCCCCTGTCACTCATCAAGATACTCTTTAAAAAGCTTCTCTTCAGCCGTCTTAAACTTTCGGTATCGTATTGTTGTTTTATAATAGTGCCTCTTCAAGTTTAATTTAAGTAGTTCACAATGGTTCATAGGACGCTGAAATTAGAAAATAGAAATTGGAAATTAGAAGGAAAAATAGATGAAATTTTCTTTTCTTTTTCTGATTTCTATTTTCCAATTTCCAATTTCAATCTGT
>SBAY01000155.1 GCA_005239945.1 Nitrospira sp. | reverse complement strand
CCTTAAATTATCCAAAATGGGCTATTTTTCGTTATCGCCTACATATGAAAAAAACTTTGTTAAAAAAACAACATCTTGCAAGTTTGTATTACAGATGAGCAAGTAAAAGGTTTAGATGAAAGTAGATTAAGAATCTTTTACTATAATGGTTCTACATGGGAATTAGCCTCGATTCAACAGGAGGTAGATATCGTTAATAATAGAATCATAGCCTATAACATTACCCATTTTTCTATTTATGCAATAGGCAGTTTTGTAGCACCGAATTTAACTAATGTCCAGGTATATCCAAATCCATTTAAACCGACAACTATCCATGCGGGTAAATATGTTACATTTAAGAATCTTACCTCATATTGGAACTTAAAGATATTTAATTTAGCCGGTGAATTGGTAGATGAGGAGACTGGTGATACCAATGAAGCCCATTGGAATGGAAATAATCAAGCAGGTAATCCATGTGCAAGTGGGGTGTATATCTATCTTATTACCAATGATAGGAATGAGAAGGTGACGGGTAGAGTGGTGGTGATTAGGTAATTGATTCGTAGTAACCTGCTTCAGCGGGTAGATTTGGTGCATACATAACCGCATAAATGCGGTCACTACGAACACAACATAGGAGGTGAATAAAAATGTTAAAAAGGGGATTAATTTTAATAGTAGGATTAGTTTTACTTTCAGGAGATACACAGGCATGGGCAATAAGCAGTAAAGCAGGTGAGACAGGAGCAAGTTTTCTAAAAATAGGTGTAAGTGCAAGGGCATCTGCCATGGGGGAGGCATTTTGTGCAGTAGCAGATGATGTTAGTAGTATTTATTATAACCCTGCTGGACTTACTCAAATTAAACAAAGAACTTTTGCCCTTATGCATACGGATTGGCTGGAAGAGGTAAATTATGAATTTTTGGCCTATGCAGAACCTTATAATAATGACAGGGCATTTGGCATAAGTTTAAATTATCTTGGAATGAGTAAGATGAAAATAAAAGATATTAATAATCAGACATTAGGAGATTTTGGTGCCAGAGATTTAGCTTTATCGATTGCTTATGCGAAGAAATTAAAAGAAACACTTTTTGCAGGAGTTAATCTTAAGTTTATACAGCAAGAATTAGAAGAAGAAATCTCATCTTCATCAGCAATAGATGTAGGAATATTGTATAAAAAAGAAGATTTATCACTTGGAGCGTGTATTTCTAATTTAGGAACAAAGATTAAGTTTATTAAAAAGGAGGAGAAATTACCTTTAAATTTTAAAATTGGTCTGGGGTATAAATTATTAAATAATCGAGCAATCTTAGCCTTAGATATAAACCAACCGACAGATAATGATATAAATTTTGGGATTGGGACAGAATATCAAGTAACTAATAATCTATTTGTGAGGGCTGGATATAAAAATGATTCAGGTAATGGTCTCAGTTTAGGTTGTGGTTTCATAGCAAGAAACTTTCAGGTTGATTACTCTTTCCTGCCTTATGAACGGCTTGGGGATGTTCATCGGTTCTCGTTGCAATTTAAACTTAGTGAACCTGCTTATAAGACTTCTGTAAAATGAGAAATGTTAAGCAAGGAAAGATATGCCACAAAGCCACCAAGAACACAAAGAATAAAGAAAAATGAATCTTTGTGACTTTGTGTCTTCGTGTGAGGTAAAATTTAAAGATGGAGGAAAAGGATAAATTATGTCATTAGTTGTTTCTCTTAGAGTTCCGGATGGAATTGTATTAGCCGCAGATAGTTTGATGACCTTTCATACCCAGGCTGTGCCAAAGGAAGAGTTTGTGCGGTGTCCTAAGTGTGAGGCTAAAATTCCACATTCACTTATCTCACCACCTCCGCCGGTATTAGCCCCTGGCTCAGCAAATGTCCAGAAGTTGTTTTGCATAAAGAAAAGGGATATTGGCCTGGCAGTATTTGGTATGCCGTTTTTAACGGGAAGAACAATAGAAAGTCATCTCAGGGATGTTGAGAAAAGGATTTTTGAGAATGAAACAGTTGAGCGGGTAGCCACAAAGGTGGAAGAATATTTTCGGGCAGAATTAAATAAAGAGGTCAGTAATTTAGAGAATATTCCCGAGAATCAGTTCCCGTTAGGTTTTCAATTAGCCGGTTATGATGAACAGGATATATCTATAGGGAAAACATTCTCCATTGAACTCGGTAAAACATCACGGGTAGAACCGTTACATACCAAAGGTTATGGATGCTCAATAAGTGGAGACCAAAGAGTTGTCTTGAAATTATGGAAGGAAGACCCAAATATACCGTTACCTATGCCACCATTTCAGCTTTTACCGTTACAGGATGCAATTGATTATGCCATATTTCTTATTGATACCACCATTAAATTCCAGAGATTTACTCCCATGACGCCTACTTGTGGCGGTAGTATTGATGTAGCCGTGATTACTTATCATTCTGGATTTCAATGGATTAAGAAAAAGGAATTAGCCTTATAATTAATAATTGTTAATTGAAATTGGTAGGTATAGGAGGGGAGGGGGTTTTTTAATGCCTTTAGCCATTGGGTAGTTTTACCTGACGGCTAAAGGCTTTTTTATCTTAATCTAAAGTTAGAAAAGTTATAGCACTTATTAATCGAAATTTGATATGGAGTAGATATTAGTTAGTACCTTACCAGTGAAATCCTTGCCCAATGAGCAAAAAAATGCAGACTATAGACATTAGACATCAGACTATGAGAGCACAAACCTGTAAAGGTCTGAAGTCTGGTGTCTGCAATTTGGTTCTGGCTTGTCCAGGTTAGGTAGCAGTCAAAAGTTTCCATGAAAAGAAATATTGAAGGAAAGCAATATTTCATAATTCTACATTCAAAGGCTACTACCGATATTATGTTCCTAACGGAAGTGGACAGAAATTCCCCAACTTTTAGCAATGATTTAAAGAAGTGGATTTTTTTGAGGGGAAAAACCCTTTGAAAAGTGTTTTTCCCCTCAAACTCCCCTTTTCCTAAACTTTTTAACCACAAGAGTATAAAATTTTATTTACCCATTTATAAGAAATGGGGTAAATAAAATTTTATACTCTTGTGGTTAAAAAGTT
>SBAY01000329.1 GCA_005239945.1 Nitrospira sp. | reverse complement strand
TAGATGCTATCGCACCTTTGCAAACGACTCTTTTTTAGACAAAGCCGCTTGACGAAACCTGACAGTTGAATTTTCAAAGATCTAATTATCCCCCAAAGGAAAAGATACATCCTGAATTATCAAATTTGTTCCAAAAATGTTTCAAAAATCCCTTTTTTATCTTAATCTTCTATTTTTCCCTCTATCCCTTCTTAATCTCTCCTTATTTTTTTTCTCATTTTGCAGAAGTCTATTGGTTGGTTAACTTGACTTGCTCAAGTTACCTTCTGCTTCTGATACAGATTGGAAGCAACACAATACTGAATAACTTTAAACTTTAATCATCACCTCCTTCCACCTGAGTTTGGCATAAACATACTGGTTACTTATGTAAGTTCATAGTACAGGAATTTGCTCTATCTCTTTTTTTCGTAAGTTATTAGACCGCCGATTGTTCAGGATATTTATCCTGAACGCTGAATGAGAGAGGGATATATATCCCTTAAACCATATTCCACTCAGGATGAATATCTTGAGCGATCGGGTATTAAAAGCCCGCCCAAAGGGCGCTAAGTTCAAAGATACCCAAAGGGCTCATCCGAAATTATGTAGTCTATTATGCTATTGACAACTGAGATACCCAGATAAACATCATTTAGAATTTCCAACATGATAGTACGCTTTATATTCTTAGTTGGTATCTCCACCTTAACACTGACTCTTCCTTGTCTTACCTCAGTCTTGAATGTAGTAGCAAAACCCAACAACATACTTGTATTTATATGTTCTTTTTGAAAGACTTCATTCTCCTTTACTTTAACGACGACAGTGTCGTCTGCAAAACCATCTTGTAAGTCAATACCCAATGTAACTTTTAATGGTTGAGGCATAATTTAATTCTCCATTGGTGATTATTTTCTATTATGGTTGAATTTTACTTCTTATACCACACTTTTATACCACACTTTTCAGAAAAATACTCTGTAAATATTGCTCTTTTTTTTTAAAAAAATTATAAAAAATTTTTCTTATATTGGGAAGGGGTGATTTTTTCTATCCTTTTGAATACCCGTTCAAACTGGCTTAGTGATTCAAAGCCTACCTCAAAACAAATCCAGGTAATAGAACGATGATTATCCCGAATCATTTCTTTTACCTTGTTTATTCTAATCTGTGTTAGATACTCAAGACAGGTAAAATTTGTATGCCGCTTAAATTGGCGAGAGAAATGGTAAAGGCTTAAACATGCGGCAGAGGCTATATCTTTTAGAAGAATTTTATCTGCATAGTTAATTTGCATAAAATTTATGGCTCTATGAAGCCATCTTGGGTAATTCTTTGCTCCACTTACTCCTTCTTTCTCCATTTAATGCTCTCCTTTCCTTCAAAAATAAAAAAACCAACTTTTTCTTTTAGACTTTTAAGTTATTTGTCTAATCTAAAGTTGGTTTTCATTCTCCACCATCCTTCTTTTTCAAAATTTCATTAGTTTTTTCCCCCTCCCTTTTAAATCTTTGGTAATTATATCTTAATTAATCATAGTTTGTCAAGAGAATTTTTTTGGGGGAGCAAAAAATCCTTGACTTTTAATAATAAATCTGGTAATATAGGAATTGGAAATTGGAAATTAGGAAATTAGGGAAAGAGATGAAGACCTAATTCCCAATCCCTAATCCCTAAATTTATCAGGAGGAGGTAAATTAAGAATGAAAAAAAAGATTATTTATGCAGTCGGGATTATCTTCTGCCTTTTAATCGGAAGTATCGTTGGAGCAAAGGTGTCCTATCATCATTTAACCACCACTATCCAGAGGCCTATCTTACTTGCTCAAGGTTCTATGACGCCGACGAATATAGGTGGAGCCGTTGACCTGGAAAATGCCTTTGTCAGGGTAGCCGAAGAGGTCAAACCGGCGGTGGTCAACCTGGGTGTCGAAAAGAAAATAAAGGGAAGAACATTTTCCCCGGGATTTTACTTTCATGACCCGTTTTTCGATGATTTCTTTGACAATTTCTTTAAGGGTTTTAATCAGGAAAGGGAGTATACCCAGCAGAGTTTAGGTTCTGGGGTAATTATTGACTCAAAAGGTTATATCCTGACCAATAATCATGTCATTCAAGGGGCGGACGAAATTAATGTTACCTTGCTTGATGGCCGCAAATTCAAAGGGAAGGTCGTTGGTGCAGACCCAAAGACAGATCTAGCCTTAATAAAGGTAGAGGCAAAGGATAATCTGCCCACAGTTAGACTGGGGGATTCTGATGAGGTAAAAATTGGCAGTTGGGCAATTGCTATCGGCAATCCATTTGGTTTAGACCATACAATGACCGTTGGGGTAGTCAGTGCTAAAGGACGCTCGATTGGTGTAGCCGAATATGAAGACCTTATTCAGACAGATGCCTCGATTAATCCGGGCAATAGCGGAGGACCTTTAGTCAATCTTCGGGGAGAGATTATTGGCATCAATACGGCTATTGTGGCTGGAGGTCAAGGAATTGGATTTGCTATTCCTATCAATATGGCCCAAAAAATCATTGGCGATTTGATGGAACATGGTAAGGTATTACGCGCCTGGCTGGGGGTTTATATTCAGGAGATTACCCCGGAATTAGCCAAGGAATTTAAAGGTGCAGAGGCGAAAAAAGGGGTTTTGGTCTCTACGGTTATGCCTGATAGCCCAGCTGAAAAAGCAGGCATAAAAAGAGGAGATATTATTTTAAGCGTAGATGGGAAAGGGGTTTCGACACCACAAGAACTTCAAAAGGAAATATTAAAAAGAAAGAGTGGGGAAGTAGTTAAACTGGGGATACTAAGAGAGGGAGAAATTCAAACCTTCGAGGTTAAGCTGGCACAGATGGAAGAAAAAGGAGAAGAGGCAAAAGGAAAAGAATCAGGTGAGACAGAAACTACCTCTACCTGGCGAGGAATAACTGTTCAACAGATAACATCACAATTAGCTAAACATTTTGGGCTATCTCCATCAGAAAAAGGTGTTTTAATCTGTGAAGTCCTTCCGGGAAGTTTAGCCGCTAAGGCCCACTTACGACCAGGTGACTTGATTAAAGAAATAAATCATCGGGGAATAGAAAATGTGACTGATTTTAACGAAGCAGTCAAAAAGATATCTAAATCGGATGATGCTATGTTAGTTATTAAACGAGGCCAGGTTACCTTCTTTGCTATCCTGTCGGGAGAGTAGAAAATAAGGTAAATGGTAATCGGTAATCAGTAATGTTTGTGTTTAGCGTGTAGCACCGTGGTTCCCTCTCCCCTTGTGGGAGAGGGTTAGGGTGAGGGGTGAATTCGTCAGGGTTTTAAGGAAGGGACCAACTGATACTTTAACGATTCCTATTGGTGGTAATGAAGTATTAACGAATCTAAGTGGGGTGCTTGAAAAGATAATCACCCTCCCCCAACCCCTCCCGTCAAGGGAGGGGGAGGAAAAGTAAAAGAATTTCATAAAGGGATGAGGAAAGTGAAAATTTGATACGCTAAACAGATATTCGGTAATAACCGATTATTGCGTTTCCTTTACCGATTACCATTCACCCTTTACTATTTACCCCTTACCATTTACCTCAGAAGGTTAAAAATGTCGCATGCCAATTTTGTCCATTTACATGTTCATTCTGAATATAGCTTATTGGATGGCGCCATAAAAATCCGTGATTTGGTTAAAAAGGCTCATGAATACAAGATGCCTGCTATTGCCCTGACCGACCATGGAAATATGTTTGGTGCCATTGAGTTCTATCAACAGGCATATTCCGCCGGCATAAAACCTATTATTGGTGCCGAGGTATATATTGCCCCTAAAGACCGCCACGATAAAACTCAAATAAGAGGATTAACCGAATCGGCTTATCATGGAACATTGTTAGTCAAAGATATGACCGGGTATCGGAATTTAATCGCGCTGGTCACTCTTGGTTACTTAGAAGGATTTTACTATAAACCACGAGTAGACAAAGAACTCTTGACTAAATATCATGAAGGTTTGATTTTCTTGAGTGGTTGCGTCAGGGGAGAAATCCCTGTGCTTTGTAAAAAACAAAGGTATGATGAGGCGAAGAAAAAAATTTTAGATTTTCAAAAGATATTTGGCCATGAAAATTTTTATTTAGAATTATCAGACTATAATTTAGAGGAACAAAAACAGATAAATGAGTATTTAATTCAAGCTTCAAAGGAGCTTGGGATTCCATTGGTCGCAACCAATGATGTTCATTACCTTTACCAGGGTGATTCCCAAAGCCATGATGCACTCCTCTGTGTGCAGACGAATAAAAGTATTGAGGATAAAGACCGGCTTAAATTCTCATCCGACCAGTTTTATTTTAAGACCCCACAAGAAATGACCGCATTATTTGCTCATATCCCTGAGGCTATAGCTAACACCATTGAGATTGCCAAACACTGTAATTTAGAATTAGAATTTGGTTGTCTCCATTTGCCGCATTATGAAGTAGAAAAAGGTTATGAATTAGAGAGTTATCTGCGTAAATTGTGCTATGAAGGGCTTGAACACAGGTATCACACCATCAGCTCAGAGATAAAAAACCGATTAGAGGATGAATTGAAAATAATCATTCAGATGAAATATACAGAATACTTTTTAATCATCTGGGATTTAGTTCAATATGCCAAAGGCAAACATATTCCCGTAGGTCCTGGTCGAGGTTCTGCCGCCGGCAGCATTGTCGCTTATGCCCTGGGAATTACGGATATAGACCCGCTGAAATATAATTTACTCTTTGAGCGGTTTTTAAATCCTGAGCGAGTAAGTATGCCGGATATCGATTTAGATTTCTGTTATGAACGACGGGAAGAAATTATCGAATATGTAGCCAATAAATATGGCAAGGAGCGTGTTTCCCAGATTATTACCTTTGGAACAATGATGGCTAAGGCAGCCATCAGGGATGTCGGCCGTGTGCTGAACATCCCCTACGCTGAGGTTGACCGTATGGCTAAATTAATCCCGAATGAATTGAATATTACCTTAGCGGCCGTATTAGAGCGGGTGCCTGAATTTAAAAACCTGGCGGAAACTCCAAAAGGAAGCAAGTTAATCAATATTGCCCTGAGATTAGAAGGATTAATCCGCCATGCCTCAACTCATGCCGCCGGGATAGTCATCTCCCGTGAACCGTTAATCAATATCGTTCCCCTCTATAAAGACCCGAAAACAGAAGGCATAACTACCCAATATGATATGAGTTCCATAGAGAAAATAGGCCTGTTGAAAATGGACTTTTTAGGTCTGAAGACATTAACCTTGATTGAGGATGTCCTTGAAAATATCGAAAGGACAAAAAATATCAAGATTAAAATCGAAGATATTCCTTTAAATGATAAAAAGTCCTATCGACTTTTAGCCAGTGGTGAAACAATAGGGACATTTCAGTTAGAATCTTCCGGGATGCGGGATTTATGCCGCAGACTTAAACCTGATGTTTTTGAAGACCTGATTGCCTTAGTTGCCCTTTATCGGCCAGGCCCCCTGGGCAGCGGCATGGTGGATGAGTTTATAAAAAATAAGCAGGGTGGAAAAATCCAGCACCTTCATCCATTATTAAAACCAATATTAGAGGAGACTTATGGGGTTATTGTCTATCAGGAGCAGGTCATGCAGATTGCCAGCATACTCAGTAAGTTTACCTTAGGACAGGCAGATGAACTCCGCCGGGCGATGAGTAAAAAAATACCAGAAAAGATGGAAAAGATGCGTGAACTTTTTATTGTTGGTGCCCATAAAAATGGGGTGGATAAGGAGGTGGCCAATAATATCTTTGAATTAATGGCTAAATTCGCCGAATATGGCTTTAATAAATCCCATTCAGCCGCTTATGCCTTGATTTCCTATCGCACCGTCTATCTCAAAACCCATTTTCCGCTTGAATTTATGGCTGGATTGCTGACCAATGAACTGGGCAATACCGATAAAATAAGCTTTTATATCGCCGAATGTAAAAAGATGGGCATCCAGATTCGACCACCAGATGTTAATGAATCCTATGTTGATTTTACCGTCGTGGGAGAAACAATTAGATTTGGATTGAAGGGGATAAAGAATGTAGGCAGTGGTGCTATTGCCTCTATTATAAACACCCGTCAATCAAAAGGAAAATTCACCTCTTTGTATGATTTTTGTGAGCGAGTGGATTTGAGATTGGTCAACAAAAGGGTAATGGAGAGCCTGATTAAATGTGGTGCTTTTGATTTCCTGGGGATAAAACGCAGTCAGTTGTTTCAAATATTAGACCATTGCCTTGAGGTAGGCGCTAAGGTCCAAAAGGATGAGGCAAGTGGACAGGCAGGTCTGTTTGATACCTTTGAAGAGTTTAAACAAACATATCAGGAGTTACCTGATATTCCTGAATGGTCTGAAGGTACCTTGCTAAAATTCGAGAAGGAATTATTAGGGATTTATATTACCTCGCATCCCCTGGCTAAATATGAGACTGAGATTAAAAAATATGCCACCTGCACAACCCTTTCCTTGAATGAATGTAAAGATAAGAGCCAGGTAACTATTGGAGGACTTATTGAATCGGTGAAACAGATAACCACTAAGAATGAAAAGCAAATGGCTTTTATTTCATTGGAGGATACGGTTGGTAATGTCGAGGTCGTGGTTTTTAGCGATATATTCGAAAAATTCGGGGATAAATTAAGACCGGATACCCTTATTCTGGTTAAGGGAACGGTCAATTCCCATGATGGCAAAAACCCCAAGATTATTGCCGAGGAAGTTGTCGAGCTGGCCGAGGCAGAGGCGGAATTTTCTAAGGTGCTTCATCTTAAGGTTGATGAGTCCACAGATGAAAAAACCCTTCTGCAATTAAAAAGTCTGTTGAATAAATTCAGAGGGAATTCAAACATCTATATCCATGTAATAGACAATGAGACAGAATCTGTTATCATTCCCAGCCCAAATCTAAAAATCAAGGCAAACTATGAATTGATTAAAGGCATCGAAGGCATAATTGGTGATGGTAAGGTGTGGCTGGGGAGGGGGTAAATGGTGAATGGTAATCGGTAAATAGTTACCTGATTACCATTTACCACTTACCATTAAATTCCCCTTGACATCTTCATCTTTTTATGCTATAACCATAAATGAGGTGATAAAAAATGAAAAAAGTAATCTTATCAAAGGAAAATGGGATAGCGTTGCTTATGGCTTTAATGGTGGTATTGATTTTATTAGCGTTAGGTGTGGTCTATGTATTGATTAGTCAAACAGGAATCAAAAGGACAGCTCTGGATGAAAGTTATGTGAGTTCTTTATCTATTGCCGAGGCAGGCGCCGAACGCGCTATCTGGAAGATAAAGGATGAGTGGGTAAATTATAACAGGGTTTGGACTACAGGCTTTGGTAGTGAACAGGAACCTACAAAAATAAAAGATGGGAATATAGAGGTGGGCTCGTATTATGTTTCTATAGAAAATTTGGGGCGAAGTATAGGTTATGGTGGAACACTAACACGGAAATTAAAGATTACATCTACCGGCAGAAAAGGTAAGGTGGGACAAATAGGAATAGGTAGTGCAGTCAGAGGGGTAGAGGTAATTGCAGAATTGATTGGTGGTGGAGCTGTACCTTTTATCTCCGATGTATTCGATTATGCCTACTTTCTTAATAATTGGGGTTGGTGGTATTATGGAGGTGGTAATGTAGGACAGGTACCACGGGAATGGGTAAGAGGTGATATGCGGTCTAACGGCAAGTTTGATTTTCGGCCTGTCTGGTGGTTTACTCAAGCACCACGCGTGGATGGTCATGTCTATGCCAATCTTGGAATTGATGAGCATTTTGATAGCCCTCCTTATCATTCCCATCTTCGTGGTGCGGCTGGAACCTGCGATGACGGTGACCATATAGAGCCCGATTCCGATGACCATTGGTCTAATTTTACGCTTCCTGGGGCAGGCGAAATTGTCTATCCAGGGGACCATCATGGACAACTCCCTTATCAACATCCTAATGCCGGGAAAGGGCATATGCCCAACTTACAAGATCCACAGTATTATCGAGATTTAGCTACCGGCACACTTAAGGCATATTTCCCTGATGTAGTAACAATCTATGGAATTTATGGTGATGGTGAAACTTATGACCCCCCAGGACCACAGCCTGAAAAAACGGTCAAAAGTATTATCCTTTGGGGAAAACCTGATGCCCCAATAGAGTTAAATGGCAATGTATATGTAGAAGGAGATGTGATTATTAAGGGATATGTTACCGGACAGGGAGCTATCTATGCCGGCAGAAATATATATATTGCCGATAGCATTATCTATAAAAATCCACCTACTTTGTTAGATGATACGGCAATTGTCGGTTATTTTCCAGCAACAGTGAATGAGAACAAAAGTCCTTCTGATTCAGAAATAGAGGCATGGCAAACGGCAAATGCAGGTAAAGATATTTTGACCATGGCCGCCAGAGAAAGTATTGTCTTAGGCGATTATACACATTCACAATGGTATTCTGACGATTGGCTATTTGATTTTGGCAGTGAAGATGTAGGCAAAGATGGCATACCGGATACGGATGATGAAGGAGAAAATGATGGAGAATTTGGGAAGACTGGTTGGGATAAAAACTACGAAGATATCGATGAAGATGGTATATTTGATTGTGTTCATGGCAGTTATAAAGGACAGGATTATAATTGGTCAGATGTTACTGTTACGGGACAAAATAGTAAAAGTTCGGATGCCCTTAATTATCCTGGTAGAGAATTTGGTAATCGAGGTAGTGTTAACCAATATAGCAGTTTTTCTCCTTATGCGGTTGCCCAAATAGATGGTATTTGCTATACACAACATTTTATGGGTGGGATACTTGATAATCCAGTTTCTAATGGTTCACTAATCTCAAGAGATGAGGGAATGGTCTATTGGACTAAATTTATCTGGAATTACGACTATAGAATTCACTCTAAATATCGGAATGACCCAAACTGGCCTATTAATTTAAAACTACCTCCTACACAAGAAGGAGGAATGAGTACGGCAACTGTAAATATTATTAGTTGGAAGGAGGTAAATCCATGAGACAGGAAATTAAAAATTATGAATTAAAAATTAAAAATAAGGAAATACAAAAACAGGTGTTGAAACTTTTTACTATCCTTTTTATGACTGGTTGGAGCATCATTTTCATTAGCTCAAGAGGAAATACGGGTATCCCTCTTGAAGAGGGAATGACACCTCAACAGGCCCATGCACAGATTGAAAAAATGAAGCGTCAAAGAGAAGAAATATTAAGAGAATATCAGAAGGAAAGACAAAAAGAGGAAAAAGAGGAAGAGGGGTTAGAAAAGAGAGACCAACTCATTAAAGCTATGCATCCTTCAACACCTGTGGAGATAGAAGAAAAACCATCTGCCAGAGAAAAGGAAGTAGAAGAAGCAGGAGAAGAAAAAGCTGTCCCAACACCGCCGTCAGAAGGCACAGGAAAAGGAATAGTTCCCGGTGTTATTACTCTTGAAGAAGAGAGTGAGAAGGTAAAAATCGCAAAACAGGAAAAATTAGACCGGGAATATAAGTTCCAGAGGAATTTTTCCTTTATATTGATGATTATCGTTATGGTCGTTACAATGGGATTACTGATTAAAAGTATGTCTAAGGGAAAAATTAAAAAAGATGAGGAAAAAAAGAAATGCATCAGGGATGAGTATAATTGAGTTGATGATTGCCGTATTAATCTTGCTTGTCGGGATAATGAGTATTGTCAATATGTTCATCAGCAGTTCTCTAAATGTAGTTACCACAGGAAATGCAAATGAAGCGATGAATCTATGCAAACAGAAATTGGAAGAGGTTAAGATGCAGCAAGCAAATTATGATATAATCGTCCAGGGAGTACCATATTCCTATTTTGGCACTACTACTATAGGCAGTTGCAAAGGAACATGGACGGTTACAATTGAGGGAGTCGATGAACCAGGAGAAGGAACAAACATTGATTATTTAAGGGTAACTGCATCTGTCGTGTGGATGGAAAATATCGAGCATCAAAGAAGATTATTTACTTATATGGGTAAAATAGGTAATTAGAATCATAAGAGGACATATAGGACATATAGGACATATAGGACATATAGGACATATAGGACATAT
>SBAY01000302.1 GCA_005239945.1 Nitrospira sp. | reverse complement strand
GCCACGAGAAAAAAATTGACAAAAAACCGCAAAAGTAATTGATCCTCAATAGGTTAAGCTACATCACCACTGTGGGTACCAGATGGAACATCCGTTAAAAGGAAAATCCCTCAAACTTATTGAGCTACCTAATGTATCAAAATCTGTCTCCTAAAATTTTAATGTAGCTGACATACGGTGGGAATAGTCAAGGTCATATTCTTTTATTCGATAGAAGGCATAATCCAATTCCCAGTTTAAAAGGAGGAAGCCTACCCCATAAGTCAAATCTCCATCATCATTACCGAGGCGAAGTAACATATTTCGAGTTATAGCCGTTTCAGCACCAAAATGGAATTGATATGAATTTTCTTCCTTATTTACCTCTTTTTTCTTCTCCATATCAACTGCCAATGCTACCCGACCATTATAGACCTTTGTGGCTACACCCATTCTCAATGTAGCCGGGACAGATTCATCTTTAAGGTCGGTAAATAGATTACGGAACATCAATCCAAAGGAAAATGTCTGAAAAGGTAATTTTTCAAAGGCGATATTATGAACCCTGTAAAGTAACCCTAAATCATAACCAAACCCACCTCCACCACCTATTTCTGAATCTATCCGTAATCGTTTGACATTTACTCCCAGAGACATATCAGGAGTAAGTCTCCGGGCAAGGGATAAAACAAAGGTATTCTCTGACATATTGGATTTTTTGTATGTGGCTCCCCTACCCTCTTCTAATTCTGCCCCTTGATGAATCCAACTAACACCCAAGGCACCTGTTTGACTCATTGGAACGGCTAAAGATGAAAAATCAATAGTTGCCTCACCAATACTAAATGGGCTAACATGCATAAAAGCCGCCTCAAATGTCCTCATTTGGGTTAATCCGGCCGGATTCCAATAGACCGCATTGACATCATCAACCAGAGCCACAAATGCCCCCCCCATTCCCTGCGGTCTGGCACCAAGTTGTAAGTCTATTGGTAAACAAAAACCATCTTTAGCCAAATTCAATAAAATAATTAAAGACAATAACCATTTCATGAGAATCACCTCCGTAAGACTGAAGACCAAAGACTAAAGACTAAAGACCAAAGACTGAAGACTGAAGACCAAAGACTAAAGACCAAAGACTGAAGACTGAAGACCAAAGACTAAAGACCTTCTTTCTCCACTGAGCATATAAGACCAAATAGAGTCTTTGCAGTCTCTTGTCTTAAACTGTCTATTTTGTTAAATTTATTATTTTCAAGATATCCTAATTTATTCGATAAATGCAACAAATACTCAGTTTCAGCAATAGAACCTCTTGAAATATATAAAAAATGTAAATACTCTTTTTTATAGTTTCGGCTTGCACCTTCAGCAATATTTGTAGGGATAGATACAACGGCTCTTCTTAGTTGAGAAATTAATCCGTAAAGTTCTTCCCTCGGAAAATCTTTAGTTACTTTATAAACTTCTTCTACCAAATCATCAGCCATCTGATATGCTTTAATATTTTTATAATCCCGCATCCTTACTTCTCTCTTTAGTCTTTAGTCTTTAGTCTTTAGTCTTACTTCACTACCCCAATCGGCTTAGTTTGTATAAATGTTCTTCCATCTGTAAAAGTTATTCTTACTTGATAGATATAAATTCCACTACCAACATAATTACCATAATCATTCATCCCATCCCAACTACCAATATTAACATTCATTTGTCCTTTCTTATCGCTTAATGATTCCTCATCGGCAATTACTCGAACTAAATCACCTGACAGGTCAAATATTCGTATGGTAACCTTATCTGCATTATCAGGTAAATCTGCTATAAATTCTGTCACCTCACCTAATTTAAATGGATTCTTGTTCACAAAAACCGCTACCTGCGCAGGTGGAGGAGAAATATCCAAACCAACATCGTAAATCGTGAAGTGATTGACATAGACAATAATTATGTTATTAACAGCATCGACAATACCCCCTACCTTAATCCAATCATGTTGTTCTTCATCCCAGAAGAATATTCTCAATTCATTCTCATTAATTGGCCTTCCTATTTTAATTTCAAATCGTTCAAGGTCAGCATCAGTATAGACCATTGTCAACTTAACTAACTTATGAAATACAAGTCCTGAGGGACCAAATTCATGAGGAACACCTAATAGGTGAATATTGGCTGATGATGGCTTCATCTCTGATTCTATTTCTGCCGGTAAAACATTAATGGTAATATTCATAACCTCTATTAGTGCCCCTTGAGGTATGTCGAGCTTAGTTCCATCCGGATTCTCCACTACACCACCACCAGGCCCTATCACAACATTTACCTTTGGTTCGATATAATATAACTGAACACTTTGACTACCTACATTACCTATTTCATCCCGACCAAATATGATAACGGTATTTGAACCTGGATTTAACGGTATTTTATCAAAATAGAAATATACACCTTCTGACGGAACTACCTCACAACTTCTCTTATCCCCATTTTGCCACCAGATTGCTACTATTTTCACTTCACTTGTTACTGAACCATTTATTTCAATCCACTCCTGATATACCTCTAACCTATTGTGCTTTTCTACCGGTAATGGTTGTATAATGGTAGCTAAAGTGCCCATAAATGCAGGCGGTAGATTATTTAAATATACCTCTACCGTAGCTGTAGCAAGACAATTATCCTTGGTATCTCTAATCTCGGCATAAATTGTTTTAGTTCCATTTGTCGCGGTATTATTTAAATTTATAATGTGAATTAATTCGTAATTACCATTACCTTTATCCGTCATCGTGCCATAAGTATTGGTCCCCCAGGTAGTATCAAGTTGCCCCAGATTAATCAAGGCAATAAGCCCACTTTCACCAACTATATAAGTAAATCCAATGGTATCACCATTCTTGACCTTCGTTGGACTGGCTATTAACACACCTACATTAGCATTATTTAATCCTAATTTAATATCGCGTTGAGTTAAATTCTTTGCCTGATCATTAGCTACTACTGGAATATCGTAATCACCATCACGAATAGTATTAGTTAACCCAATCGTATATGAACCAATGTATGTTCCTGTACCTATGTGAGTAAATGTTATAATCGTAGATTGAGTACTGTTATCTATCTGTGCAAAATCCGCAGTTACAATATAAGAATCATATCCAATAGCATAATCAAATTTAGCGGTCAAGACAATAGTCTCCCCATCTTTATAAATATCCTTATTGGAGGTTAGTTCAATAAATACAGGTGGTTTATTGTCTATAAATACTGTTTGTGTGCCTTGATTGTAATTATTCGCCAAATCTGTTGCCTTGACAATTACCAACTTTTCTATCTCGCTGTCAAGAGGGGTATTTAATAAAGTTACTTGAGCAGTATAAGTAGCACCATTAGCACTCATTGCCTGATTAGCCTCACCGCCGATATTTGTTGCATCTAATAGCACCTGGAAAATACCTGACGCTGTGCCTAAATCCTTTACCCGTACCTCTATCCTGACCACATCCCCTTCCTTAACCCTTGTTTGGTCTGTTGGATAAATCACATTAATTGCCTCGAGCGCTGGTGCTTTCCTATCAAGGAAGAAGGTTGCCGTAGCAGTTGCCTGATTCTTCGCTTCATCCATGGCAATGATATAAATTGTATGCGTGCCGTCATCAAGCATTGAGGTTGAAATCGTAGCAAAATCAAACCAGGCAACAAGTTCATTAGTATAGGTGTAAGTCCCCACATTCTTATTATCAAGTATACATCTAATTTGTTCAATCTTAATTGCTGTGATATTATAGACATATCCACTGATACTAACAGTCCCTTGATTAGTAAAGGCAGGTGGACTTTGAATGATTTTAATAATCAACCCTGTCTTAGAATAAGTAAAGTTTGTTTCTGCCACCTCTCCCCAATTACCAACAGCATCCTTAGCCTGAAGATAAACTATGTGTAATCCTTCATTTAAGCCGGCGACATTGATTGTCCCCCGAATATCCGAAGTCAAACTACCCAGCGACCAAATGGTCATCGTTGCATAACCCGGTGTATATGTCCCATAATATGTATCGAGCCAATATCTAACCTCAACTGGTGCAGTATATCCATCTGCTACTGTCCCAGTCATCACTGGTGAAATATTAGTAACCAATGGTGTAATTTTAATATTCCTAATTTCAGGTCCCTGGGTATCAACTAAGAATGTAGTGGATGTTTGTGGTCCAACATTTCCTGCTGAATCTAGCGCACGAGCAGTAATTGTATGTGTCCCTTCTGGTAATTCAACTAATATAATACTAAAGGTTTCTGTTCCTGAATTAAACTCACCATCATTCGGTTCTGCTTGAATCCAATTACCATAATCCAGACGATACTCAACCCGCTCTATTTGAGTTGGAATATCCGTAGCTGTTCCAATAATGGTTATATCATTTTTCACTTGAACTTCGGTTATCTTCTGGATAGAGGTAACAGGTGGAGTTGTATCTAAAATAATACTATCTGTTATCGTTCCTGAATTCCAACCGACTACATCTATTACCTGATAATATACCATTCGCTCACCATCACCACCTGTAAGTATCACGGTTGTATTTGTCGCATCAAGTGCCAAAGTTCCTATGATTAGCTCTGTCCATACTTGCATCCCATCCTCTCGATACCTCAATAACACCACCCCTGCCATATTATCCTCATACTCAAGCGTAATATTTACTGTGGTAGCTGTACTGTATGTATCTCCTCCCTTGATAGTGATTCTTCCCTTAGGTGCTGTACGATCAAGTATGATTGAATCACTGTATATAGCACACTTACCTGCTGCATCCTTTACCTCTACCCATACTGTCCGAGTACCGTCTACCAATACCTGTGTTGGTAATAATCCAGCGGCTAAATCCCAATCTTTTCTACTGCTCTGTGTTCCACCTAACCATTCTGTCCATGTACCACCATTACTATACCTCATATCCACTACATCATTTGCTAACTCTAATACTAAATTCACTAATGTCCCCGTAGCATAAGTACTCGTAGCATAATTGCCTATTCCATAAATTGTAATAGTAGCATGCGGTGCTGTGGTATCAAGTCTAATCTCATCTGTATATGTCGCCATATTACCTGCATTATCTCTTACCTGCATATGTACTGTTCGGGTTTCTCCTCCATACTCCTCTTCAGATAACACCCAACTACGCATATCAACTATATCTTGCCAGTATGTCCAATCATTATCTACCTCATTCCTGAACCGAATCTGGTCTATACCACTTGTAGCATCATAATACTCAAATTCTGTTAGTGTTACATCCCGTGTAGTTGTATATGTCGCACCGTAATTAATTGTAAATGTACCATAAGGTATAGTAATGTCTACAATAAAAGTCTTACTTCCATAACCTACATTGGTAGTCGTATCTGAACCCACCACTATAATCGTATTTGTTCCTTCTATAACACCGGCAGGATTAACTATCTCAAACTCCTCCTTCAACTCATTATATTCACCATCTACTGGCATAATAGATACCCAAGTAGTACTACCATTAATATTGTATGCAATACCTTCTATCTTTACTGCGGTAGATAATACATACCCAGTAATAGTAACCGAAGTTGTCGCCCTTGGCTCTGGAATTATATCATCTATATGCACTAATAATTCTGTCTTAGAATATCTAAATGATACCTCTGTTACAGGTCCCCAATTACCAAAAGCATCTTTTGCCTGAAGATAAACCATATGTATTCCATCACTTAAACCTTCTACATTTATTGTCCCATATATGTCTGATGTTAACGAACCTGGAGAAACAATCGTCATTGTTCCCCAAATAGGTGTATTAGTACCATAATATTTATCAAGATAGAAATTAACCAATACCGGTGCATTGTATTCATCTGTTACTGTCCCAGTCATCAGTGGTGAAATATTAGTAATTGGTGGTGTAATCTGAATATTAGTTACAATAGGTCCCTGAATATCAACACTGAATGTTCCGATAGCTAATTCACTCTCATTACCTACTGCATCTATTGCCCTTACACTTATAGTATGAGCACCTTCGGCAAGATTTAATAATTCTATGGTAAATGTCTCTGTCTCTTCATCAAATAATCCATCATTTGACTTTGCAGGAAGCCAAATATTACTATTATCTAAATTATACTCTACATGAACTACTGAAAGTTGGTCAGTAGCTGTACCTGTTATCGTCAGATAATTCACTGTTAACTGAGGAGTTGTAGTGCCAATAGTCACTGTAGGACTACCATTATCTAATGTAACCTGTACCCATGTCTCCAGAACCTTCCCAGTTGAAGTATTCTTTATATGTGCCCATATAATAGTGATTGTACCTCCTATTGTATTTGAACCAGAAATTGTATAAGCTTCTGTATATATTCCATCCTCAAGTACTTTATCTGGATAGTTACCATCATCTCTTAAAGTTATTGAACCAGGCGTTTCACTATCAAGTGTTCGAAGGCTCTCATATGTTATAAGTGCCTCCAAGTTAGTCTCAACTCCATTATAAGTAAATACTATTGTATCTCCATTCCTTACCAAATCAGGTTCTGCTGTTAAATATTGGACAGGTATCTTATTTTTCAGCTCAATACTTATACTTAACTTATCAATATTCCCAGCCTGGTCTCTTGCTTTAATCCAAATAGGATACACACCATCTGGACGAGTATTTCCCGTTCCAATAGTATAAGTTATTTTATATGTTGTTCCAGTTGTAGGATAATTAACAGATTCTGAACCTACTCGATAACAACTATCAATTGGCGAAAAATCAGCAGTTAATGTATAAGACCCCGAATCCATAAGAACTGTTAATGTAATCTCATCAGTATTCATATAGGTAGGTTTATTAGAAGAAATATCACTAAACTCAGGTAATTTATTATCGATAAATATAGTTTGAGTTCCTTCATTGTAATTATTAGCTAAATCTGTAACTTTTACAAATACCAATTTCTCAATTTCCACACCTGGCGGTGTATTTGATAATATTACTTGTGCCGTATAAGTGGTTCCACTCCCACTCATTACCTGATTACTTTCCCCACCAAGATTACTCGCATCTAATAGCACTTGTGAAATACCAGAAGATGGTATATCGTCTTCCACTTCCACCTTAATAGTCACCACATCACCTTCTTTAGCCCGTGTCTGAGTGCCAGATGGATAATCTGTTATGGTAGGATAGATAATGGTTATAGTGCCTATTGTTGGTGGCTTTACATCCAATATTATCTCATCCGTGATTATAGCCGATGTATTGCCTGCCTTATCTAATATCTGGTAATAAATAGTCTTTGTCCCATTCAGACCTTCTAAGGT
>SBAY01000064.1 GCA_005239945.1 Nitrospira sp. | reverse complement strand
TATTACCGAAGAGCCGTGTGAGGGAAAACCTCAAGCACGGTTCTGTGAGGGGCATTAAGCAATTAAAAGGAGGTTGTTGAATATGTCTACTCGACAAATTGTCAGTTTAGGCCCACAACGACAAATAGGTGGAAATTGTTTCCTGGTTCAATTTAACAATGGAAGTAAGTATTTTCTCGATTGTGGAATAGGATTACTTAAAACAGAGGAATTAGCTGGAGAAAGTTTTTGGAATGTCTATTCGTATCCTAAACAATTATTGACAGACTTTGATTTTTATCCTTTACAACCTTTCCAACATATCAGCGATAAATTTAACCTGACCGATTCAAGTGTTACCCTTTTAATCTCTCATCCACATCCGGGAGACTATTCTCTGGCTATGCGGTTGTTTGAGATGATTAAAAAATATGCTCCCGCTCGACCATTCTTTGTGGTAAAAAATTACTATGATTGGATAGTCGGCAAAGAGACACGAGAGCATCTTGAGAAGGAGGTCATTCCTCAAGAACTGACAAAACTTCTCCAAGAACTTTTTCAATCAGGTAAGATTAAATATGCTACAAAAGAAAAAGATGTCAGTCAGGCTATTTCTCCAGTGCTTATCTCAACTACTTATCTGGATGAAATGGCAGAATTCAAGAAAATTATCCGCTATTCCTTTGACAAGGTATTTTCTAAATGTTTAGTAGTCGTAAATTTATCGATGAGTTATACAGAGCATTGGATTCAAAAGCAAGAGGATCTTTACGAATTATTGAAATTGCGTAAAATCCTTTTTGAGCCTTACTATACCTCAGGTCATGCCACGGTAAGTGAGATTATAGATTTAATCAGGGTATTAAAGCCTAAAACAGTTATTCCTACCCATAGTTTCAATCTCGAATATTTTCATACCCTTATTCGGGAGGCTGGGTTAGACCATCGAATTGTGGCTATTCCTTACCGAGGGGAAATTATTGAAACTGTTTAGGGTAATGTTTCAGTTATCCGTTGATACCAAATGAAATTTTAGATTTTGGATTGAGAATATTAAGATTCCTCAATCCAAAATCTAAAATTGTAATCTTAATCTGATAAGTGATGGATTACCAACTAATAACTGAGATATTACGGCTGAGGAGGTACAACGAAGGGAAAATGGCATATAAGTCGCTACATGAGTTTATAGCGGAGTTGGAAAAGGTAGGGGAGTTAAAACGGATAAAGACTAAAGTTAGTCCTATCCTGGAAATAACCGAGATTACAGACCGGGTATGTAAAAATCAAGGTTCAGCATTGTTGTTTGAGGAAGTAGAGGGCTCTGCTCTTCCAGTGCTGATGAATGCGTTTGGTTCGATGAAAAGAATGGCATTAGCCTTAGGGGTAAATGATATTGATGAGCTTGCCACTGAGATCGAAGAGCTGATAAAGGTTGAAATACCTGATAGTTTCATAGATAAACTCAAATTAATTCCTAAGGCATCCAAACTTGCTTCATCTTTACCCAAAAAGGTTTCCACAGGATTATGTAAAGAGGTCATCGCAGATAATTTGGATTTCCTACCGATATTAAAATGCTGGCCAGAAGATGGTGGACGGTTTATTACCTTTCCTATCGTTATTACCCAAAATCCTTACACTAAGACACGTAATCTTGGCATGTATCGGATGCAGGTATATGACTCAAAGACTACCGGTATGCACTGGCATCCACATAAGGTTGGGGCTAAACATTACCAACTTTACAAAGAATCAGGCAAGAAGATGCCGGTGGCTGTCTGTCTAGGTGGTGACCCGGCTATTACCTATGCGGCTACCGCACCGTTGCCAGAGGATATAGATGAATTGTTATTTGCTGGATTCCTACGAAAAAAACCCGTTGAGATTATTTCTTGTGAAACAATCGATTTGGAAGTGCCGGCTCACGCGGAGATAGTCATCGAGGGCTATGTTGACCTGCAGGAAGAATGGCGATGTGAAGGACCTTTTGGCGACCATACCGGTTATTATTCACTGGCGGATAATTTCCCGGTATTCCATATTACCCACATCACCCATCGAAAAAATCCAATCTATCCTGCTACCATAGTTGGCAAACCACCAATGGAGGACTGCTTTATGGCTAAGGCAACCGAACGACTATTTCTACCATTGATAAAACTTATCCTGCCAGAGATAGTTGACCTAAACCTGCCGATTGAAGGGGTATTTCATAATCTGGCTTTGGTATCGATTAAAAAAGATTATCCCGGCCAGGCAAGGAAGGTGATGCATGCCTTGTGGGGTTTAGGACAATTAATGTTTACCAAGATAATTGTTGTCGTAGATGAAGATGTGGATGTGCAGAATGGACAGGAGGTTATCTGGCGTATGGGAAATAATGTTGACCCAATGCGGGATTTTGTATTTGTCGAAGGACCTGTGGATACCCTGAATCATGCCTCTCCTTATATCGGCTTCGGCTCTAAAGTCGGTATCGATGCTACGCGTAAGTTAAAAGAAGAAGGTTTTAACCGCTCCTGGCCCAAAGAGATAAGGATGTCAAAAGAGGTAAAAACAAAAATAGACAGTATCTGGCATGAGATAATGGGTTAGTCACCGGGAGAAATAACTAAATTCCGAAATCCAACTCCCCATTGCTCCCCTCTTTTCTTTACTTACAAATAAAATTCACTCATTCACATCAGATTTTCCCCGACTTTTAGTAGTGGTTTAAAGAGAGGTGTTTTTTTAAGGGGAGAGAAACCCTTTTTGAAAAAAGTGTTTCTCTCCCCTTAAACCCCTCTCTTTCCAAAAACTTTTTAATCACAAGAGTATAAAATTTTATTTACCCATTTCTTATAAATGGGTAAATAAAATTTTATACTCTTGTGATTAAAAAGTTTTTGGAAAAGGGGAGGTTAAGGGGGAAAACCTGTGTGGTTTTAAACCACTTTCAAAAAGTTTTCCCCCTCAAAAAATTCACTTCTTTAAATTATTGCTAAAAGTTGGGAAATTTCTGCATTCACACACTTTTTCTTGCATTAACGCTTATTTTTTGATATAATAACTATAGCACCTATTAACCAAAAGTTCTCATCCGAAGTGTCCCGCATAAAGGAATTGGAAGCCTCAACGAGGTTGAGGTTTCTCTCCACGAATAAGTTCGGGCATCCGATAAGAAGTTTTGACTAATAACTGCTATATCGTCACAATAAAGAAAGGAAAACCTGTTTATGAGATTTTGTAATATCTTTTCTCTCAGAGAACGGTATCGGAAATTCAGAGAAGCGTGGAGAGGGAAATATCTCTTTATCCTTCTCATCTTCACTCTTGTTTTATGTTTAAAAGAGATTCATTTTTTATATTTAGCTTTATTAAAAAACCTTTCCTTGAAATACATTTTCGCCGATTCCTGTGCCTTGATAACCTTGCTGTGGACACCAATTAAACCTCTTATAGGAATTATTGTTTATTGTATTGTTATTTATTTGGCTCCTACATCAGGATTTGGGATTTCAAGAACTATTACATTAGCCACCCTTTTTGGATGGTTGGTATGGGCTGTAAAGAATAAGAAATATGGATTTGTTAAGGCTAAACAGAATTACCTTATTTTGGGACTCTGGTTCATGATGTTATTTTCGGGTATCTCTGCTTTTGATAAAACCCTTTATTGGGAATATTTAGAATATGTCTCTAAGGTCTTCTTCTTCTATTTTGCCGCAATTAATCTTATTGATTCTAAAAGGTATCTGAATTATTTTATCTGGACTCTATTTTTTATCTTTGGATTTCTATCTATGGATAGAGCAGTATGTTTTCTTCTTAAAGGAATAACTTACGGTGGAGGTGCAGGGGGTGGAGATAATAATGTTTTTGCCCTTTCATTGGTTATGGTCATTCCTCTTGCCTTCTATTTTTGCTCTGTAGAAAAATCTAAAATTAAAAAGGTGATTTTAGCTTTATTATCTCTATCAATGATTTTGGCAACGATAGCTACCTTTTCCAGGGGAGGGTTTCTGGGATTAGTTACTGTTTTAGGATTGATTTGGTTAAAGACTAAACATAAACTCGTTTCTTTCTTTATAGGTATATTCCTTATTATCTGTGTTATCTTCCTTCTTCCGCAAGGGTATAAAGATAGAATTCAGACTATCCTGGAATATCGTCAAGATGGTTCGGCAATGGGTAGGGTTAATGCCTGGAAAGCAGGATTGGAGATGATAAAAGAGCATCCATTAATTGGCGTAGGATTGGGTAATTTTACTTTACTTTCTCACCAATATAACCCTTATGCCGAGAAAAGTATCAAGCCACATAATTCCTTCGTTCAAATAGCCAGTGAATGCGGATTGATAGCCTTATTATTCTTTGTCCTCCTACCCGTTATTTCTACCTGGGAACTATGGCGATTAAAGAAAAGATTTGCTGACACACAAAAGGGGAAATGGATAATTCCTATGGCTAATATGTTACAGATTAGTTTTTGTGGCTATCTCGTCAGTGGCAGTTTTCTGCATCAAGCACATATGCCTTTATTCTTCCTCTTCATCGGCTTAACTGTGGTCACCAAACAAATAGCAAATAAAGAAATGGAATAAAGAAAAAATGGTGATTATTTCCGTTTGGTTTCATTATACCTTAAACCCCAAAAAGGATATTGACTAATAATGATTATCCCTACAATAATTATATGGAAAACAATATAACGAAATATCAAAGCCTCCAGGTTAATCAACTCTGAACGGTTAGGACTAAAAAGAAATTGTAAGCCAGAAAAAGAACTACCATATTTATATATAACATCCTCTGTTGCGGCTATTAAGGCAAGAAACCCTATTGGTAAAGAAAGAAATACAATAATGAGAGTAGAGATTAAACTATAGTATCTTTGGCTGAGTAATTGAACTAATAATGTAGAGGCAGTACAACCAATTATAAATATAAAACTACCTAAAGACAAAATAGAAATCCAATTTCCCCCACCTCTCATCAACTCGGTTAAATTATCAGTAGATGCTTGCCTCACTACTACCCAGTAAGCTATAGGAAGTATAATAAGATTTACTACCCAACGCCACATAAGCCTCCATTTATAAAAGTAATTATAGGTCTGCAAGAGTGCTATAAATGCTCCTCCAGTTAAAAAAAGTGAAAATACAGTAAACAAGGCTACAAACCGACCCAATAGTTCCCACTCCCATGGCCAATTAAGGATAGGTGACCCAACTATATCCCAAATGCATTCCATAGGAACAGAAATTCGTAAAAAAACATAAGATACCGTTCCATGAACCAGTATCAAAAAGGGAAATAATACAACTTTTATCCATTTACCTGTGGTTAACCATAGGGCCAACCAAAGAGGAATTCCAAAACACCAGTAGAGAAGAAAGGAAAATATACAGGGTGTTAGTAAAGGATACCTGGTGGCAAATAGCTCATGAACATTATAGGGTATCTTTGGTGAATGAATCGCTAACCAACCAAGTGTGATAAAAATAAACATTCCAATAGGAAACGAAATTAACCTTTTCATCATTTTTCTCTAACTCCTATTCTATATTGATGATACTGATATTCAGCCAGCGATAGAATCATGGTCTATTTTCTATAATAATTTATAACTGAAATTAACACCCCAAATGAAATTCCTATAACCCGCATAATTATCCCGGTGACATCAAACATTCTGGAGATTATACATATCTGACAGATTTCAATAAGTAGGGATAGACAAAAACCCAAAAATATAGTCTTAAATATCGCCTTAGGGGAATATATTCTTAGTGCGGCATATCCAATAAACCCAAAGATGATAAATGGAAAGATATTGAATCCTATGTTAATGAAAAGAAGGTCGGCTTGACTATAGTCGTAAAAATAGTCGTGAAAAGGTATTAGATTTGCCGTTTTAAATGCGCGGTATATATCTCTTATCTCAATAGAGATATCAAACGGGAACATAAATCCAAGTAAAATTAGTAAGCTATACAAAATTAGAAAGATAAGTAATGGATTTTTTTGCCTGATTATTTTTAATTGCTGAAGAAATTTATCTTTATATGACAGTAAAAAGATACGCGCTAAAATACAACCGAGCCATACACCCACCGTGTTATTAATGATATCGCTACTACTACTGACTCTTGAGAAAGAAAATAATTGTAAAAATTCTATGCCTAAACTAAATAAAAAAGCAGAGAGGATACAGATACCCTTACCTTTTCTAACCCCTTTTTGTTGTAAGCCCCAATACAAGAAAAAACCGTAAGGAACAAAAAGAAGGAGATTACTTAGTGTATCGGCAAGATGTAAAGTTTTCCCCCCAAAATAAAATGGAATATAATTTACTTGCTTGATATTATTAACTATGTCGTTCCATCGAAAGGAGAAGTCAAAAGGAATAAATGTCCCATAAATAATATATATTACGAGGATAATCCATCCAATCAATGGAAGATTTCTTTTAAGCATATAATTACCTTAGAGACAATTAAAAATTATGAATTAAAAATTGAGGAACAAGAGAGTAATTTTTCTTAATTTTTAATTCATAATTTTTAATTATCTCTTCCTATGGGGTTTTAAACTTAGTTGTCAGTGAGATTCGTTGAGTATCACCAAGCTCTCCATAGGGAATATAGACATAATCCAATTCCAGAATGTCTTTTATCTTGAATCCTACCCCAGTCGTAAAATCATTACCGTTATACCCACCTCTTAATTTTAAGATTGGTATAAGGCTATACTCAGCCCCTAAATTGAATTTTATGTCGCTTGTTGATACTGCCTTGCCTATATCTAATGCCAATAAAATATTTTTTTGTGGCAATTTATAGGAGACGCCTAACCTAAAGGTTAATGGTAATCGTTCATCCTTCTGAATAAATTTCATCTTCGAACCTATATTCTGGATGACCGCACTCAGGGTTATTCCCCATTCCTCAAATTTATATAATCCTCCCAAATCAAAGGCTATCTTATCTGTCTTGTTGTTTTCTATTTTCAGGTTGACCTGTTTAACAGTTGCTCCCCACATCAATTTTTCATTCCACATCTGACCAAAGCTAAGGCAAAGCACACTATCCTTTGCCTCAAAGTTTGAAGTAAGATTTCCATTGGTATCCCGACCAACTATGTCATCTACCTTCAATATTATCCCACTAAACCCCACTGCCCCCATTTCTTCTTCTAATGGTAAAACCGTTGAGACAAATTCATATCTTATCCCCTGAAACCAATCATTATGCATAAAATTAAATTCTAAGTCCTGAATTTGGGCTATGCCAGCTGGATTCCAATAAACAGCACTGCTATCATCGGCAACACCTGTAAATGCCTCACCCATAGCACAGGCTCTTGCCCCAACTCCAAATTCCAATACCTGCCCAATGGTAGTTCCCGCTTTTTTATCAACCCCGGCCGAGACCTTTAGAGGAAATAAAAACCCTAAAATAATGAGAGCGACTATCCCATAATTTCCCAATTTCCAATTTCCAATTTCCAATTCCCAATTCCTCCTTACCGAATTATAGCAATTTTACCTATTGCTTTTTCTCCGCCACCTTCAATCACATAAATATAAGCCCCACTGGCTAATTCCTCACCATAACTATTTATCGCCTGCCAATATTCATATCCATTAGTAGAGGAATACTCCTTTTCATAAACTAATTCGCCTGTAATCTTATATATCCTTATTTTAACCTCATTCGTTAATCCCTCAAAGGTAATTTTGTCATGTCCTTGAGATGGCTTAAATGGATTTGGATATACCTTGACACCCATTGGTGTAACTGCCGGGGATGAAGGCAATGCTACGATAAAAGTGGATAGGGTAGTAATCGTGGCATAGATTATGTTGTCATCAACGAGTAAAGTGCCTGGAATTGCCTCTAATTGATTGGTAACCTTATTTAACTGGTAAATTCTAAGTTTTGCCTCATCCTCTGCTGAAAGTCCTGTATCAGAATAAGTGATAAAAAGGGTTAATGTTGTCGTTGGTATTTGCTCTATATTATCCCTATTTATTGCTGTTAATTGCCAGTTTAAGCTAATTGTCTTTTTAATCTTAGGAGTAGCCTGGACAAAATAAGTTGCCGGCGATAAAGATACATTTGTCATGGTCAAGGTGGTGGTTCCCTCAAAGGCATTACCAGGAACAACTATTTCTATTTTTTCAGTACCGGTACTAAAACCTATAGACTGAGGTAGATTAAAATACATACTCACCACCCTGATTCCATCTGATGTTGTTGACCAACTACCCCAAATATTGGTACCATTTTTAGCCCGAACTCGATAATAATATATATTCCCTATCGCTTTTCCCGTTATAAGATAATGAGTATCTCTAATATCATCACTAACAGTTCCCCATGTCTCCCCATTTTTCTTTTCTTGAAGTGCATAACCGGTTATTCCTGATTCCGTATCACTCCCTACAGACCAATTTACCCAATAATAATTCCCGGCAATACTCACATCACGGTCAACATCACTTCCCCAGTATCCTTCTGTAATCGTGCCTATGGTAGAAGGTGGAGAGGTATCTTTAGTTAAGGTGGCACTTCCTTGAACTGTAATTGTCGCCAGGGAATAATTTATTCCATCATAACTAAATGCCGTGTAATAACGAGTCTGGTCATAAGAAGGAAATTTTTCATCTTGAGTAGCCGTTCCCATACCTTCATAAATTTGACTTCCATCTTCAGGTGTTTGAGGGAAATGATAAAAATGTCTGATTATCTTTACCCCGACAAAATCCGTATCATCAGGATTAGTCCAACTCAAGGCTACCTTTTTGAATTCAGATTTAACCGTAAAACTTCCTACCAACCCAGGAGGGGTAGTATCTGTAGCGATTGCCTGCGTAAATGTCCCTGCGGAATAATTTATCCCACCATCAGAAGAAAAGGCAGAATAATAACAAACCGTGCCCAGGTTTCCTGATGTTTCTGTATAAGTAGCCATAGTTTGTGTTCTCGTGCCTCTGAAAATTTGTGTTCCTGAACCAATATTTGTGGCATAAGTCCCCATATTTTTGACAATAATGACCTCGGTTACTCGCTCATCTTGCGGAAATACCCAGGTTAGCGTTATCTCACGGTTATTTCCTGGAGTAGCCGTAAAACTACTCACATCGGTTAATGTCCCCTTTGGATACCCCACTACATAAGTAGATAAACTACCTATTTCTACCCGGATTAGATTTTCTTGCTGGAAAACTGTTTGTGAACCAGCAACCAATTCCCATAATTCACCACCAAACTGATAGATGCGATAATCGGATTCTGTGCCGGCGGTCAGTGGAGAATAGGTAAAGAACATCGTCAGGGTCTTTGTAGGTTGAACCTCTTGCATGGTCTTGGAATCAAAGGCTAACAGTTCATAACACGGACTCAAAAACTGACTCATCGGTGGAGTGGAAGAGGCAAAATTAACCGGTGCCGAAATCTGACTGATGGTAAATGTTACCGAACCGACAAAGGCATTACCAGGAACATCCACCTTCATCTGGTTATAGACGATACTGCCTACTGCGGGAAGTTGGACAGCCTTATGGACTACACGGATACCATCTGAGACCATTGACCATGTCCCCCATAATCCTGCCTCATTCTGAGCCTGCACCCGATAGTAATAAACCTTACCAACACTTTTGCCGCTAATATTTCCGTAAAGTTGAGAGGTATATCCAATTGTACCCCAGGTACCATCTGTCCCTACCCGTTCCTGAACGAAATACTGTGTTATTGGCGATTCATTATCGGTAGCCGCACCCCAGTAAAGGGTATATCCCCCGGTAGAATTAAAATCCTCATCCAGCAAGCCTTCGGTTACAGTACCCGGTGCCGTAGGCGGGGTATCATCAGAAGTTGGTGTGGCACTACCTTGAACTGAAATGGTAGCTAATGAATAATTTATCCCGTCATAACTAAACGCCGTGTAATAATATATCTCTCCTACAATGACATCCGTATCCGTTGTCGAAGTTCCTGCATTTTGATAAATCTGTCTTCCCTCATCCAAATTTTGCGGAAAACAGGTAAGGCTTCTAACTATTACCGTCTTTACAAAATCCGCATCACCAGGGTTATTCCAGCTCAAAATTATCTTCTTGAATTCCCCTTTAACCGTGAAACTTCCTACCAATCCCGGAGGGGTAGTATCTGTAGCAACTGCCTGAGCAAATACCGGCGCGGAGTAATTTGCTCCACCGTCTGAGGCAAAGGCAGTGTAATAACAAGTAGTGCCAGGTGTAAGCCAGATATCGGTATAAGTAGTTAAAGTCCCCCGATAGATTTGTGTTCCTTCTCCAATGGTATCTGCATAAGTCCCGGTATTTCTTACAATGATAACCTCGGTTGTTCGACTACCTTCAAATAAGAAAGAGTTCCAGGTTAATGTTATTTCACGATTATTTCCAGCAGTAGCCGTAAAACTACCTATTGGCGCTAAAGAAATTACAGGCCAACCAACTACATAACTTGATAGACTGCCTACTGTGAGCATAATTAAGTCGTATTCCGATATAAGTGTCCAACTGTCAAGAGCCTCCCAAAGATTATCTCCCTCCCCTAATCGATAAATCCTGTAATCTGTATCGGTGCCTAAGGGATGAGGGTTGTAGGAAAAGCTTAATGTAAGTGGGGCAAGTGGTTGCACCTCGTGACTATCCGTCCCAAAGACTAAAAACTCATAACATGGTGAAATCGCTTCATTTATAAGTGGAGTAGAAGAGGCAAAATCTATTGGGGGTGATATTTCGCTAATGGTAAAGGTTACAGAACCTACAAATGCCGAGCCTGGTATATCAATTATAACCATATCCCCGGAATTATTGGTATAATGAATATAATTGCCGTAGTTGGGAAGTTCTACCTTTTCATCTACTACCCGTATCCCATCTGAAGTAATTGACCATGTCCCCCATAGTCCTGCCTCATTTTTGGCAGAGACCCTGTAATAATAAACCTTTCCCGATATTTTACCAGAAACACCAAAGTAAAGATGAGGTGTAGTTCCAATTGTGCCCCAACTACCACTCGTCCCTACCCGCTCCTGGACAGCATACTCTTTTATGTCCGATTGCTCATCATTAGCTGATTCCCAATAAATAGTATATCCGCCGCCGGTATCATTAAAATCCTCATCAGGAGCGCCTTCGGTAATGGTTCCTGGGGCAGCCGGGGGAGAGGTGTCCTGTTTTGGAGTAGTAAAGGCACTACTAAAGCTACCTATTGTATCAAAGGCAGTATAATAGTAAGTAAGACCATTTGTTAGATTACGGTCAATATAACTTGTGCCGGTGCCGGTATGAATTACTCCATCAGTAATCGTTGCTGGATAACTGCCAACTCTACGCGTCAGGGTTATTGTCCCTCCATCATCATTTACCCAACTTAATATTATCTTATTATATCCAGGAATAGCCGTCAGACTTCCCACATCAGCCATTGCTACCGACTTAAACAATAATATCAGTAGCCCGGCCAATATCATTTTCTTCATCATAATTCTGTTCCTTTCACTAAAAAACAATCATAAACTATTCTGCTTTGAATAATATCATATAATATTATAAAAGTCAATAAAAAAATTTAGTAACAGAAATTCCCCAACTTTTAGTAGGGGGTTTAAAGAGAGGTGTTTTTTAAGGGGAGAGAAACCCTTTTTGAAAAAAGTGTTTCTCTCCCCTTAAACCCCTCTTTTCCCAAAAACTTTTTAACCACAAAAGTATAAAATTTTATTTACCCATTTATAAGAAATGGGGTAAATAAAATTTTATACTCTTGTGGTTAAAAAGTTTAGGAAAAGGGGAGTTTG
>SBAY01000337.1 GCA_005239945.1 Nitrospira sp. | reverse complement strand
TCCTTAAATTATCCAAAATGGGCTATTTTTCGTTATCGCCTACATATGAAAAAAACTTTGTTAAAAAAACAACATCTTGCAAGTTTGTATTACAGATGGAAAATAAAAAATCCAAAGGCTATATTCTGTGATTCAAACAATAGACCATAGACATCAGACTTCAAGAAGTTAATTAGTCTAATGTCTGAAGTCTGATTATCATCTGTGTAATCTGTGGATAAACGAGGAGGTTAAGATTATGCAACCAATAAAAGGAATGTTAGTTACAGCTATTACCCTGTTGAGTATGATGGGTTGTACCTTTATCACCCTGTTAATTTTAGCCGGGGTAGACTGGAGTAGTGAAGAAACACAACAATTAACCGCTGTTCCTGTTAAAACTTCAGTCGAAGAAAAAAAACAGGTTAAAACACCAGTGGTTAAAGAAGAATTGGAAGAGGAATTCGAAATATCTCAGGAAGAACAAATAAGGGTAGAACCTCAGGAAAAGCAAATAAAGGTAGAAAAGGTTATGCCAAAAGTGGTTAAAAAGCAGACTGTAGTAATTGAAAAACCACCTGTTCAACCACCTGTCCAAAAACCAATACCAATAATTTCAAAATCCCCAAAACCTGTAAGGGAAAAACCCTTTGCTAAAATTGAGCAGCCGGCTAAAGTTGAACAGGTTTTAAACCTGGAAGTTAAAGAGGTAAAGGAAGAAAAAGTGATCAGCGAAATTGAGAAGGCAGAGATTGAAAAAGGGATAGAGAATTTAGAGGAAGAGAAGAGACAGGTACTTGAGGCGAAGAAAAAATTAGAGGAAGAAAGAATTATTATCGAAGAAAACCTTAAGGTTCTGGAAAACGAAAAAGTGGTAAGTGAAGAGGGACGAAAGAAAATAGAGGTAGAGAAAAATCAGTTACTTGCCAAACTAAAGAATTCAGAGGATAAAATCTCGAATTTAGAAGAAAAGATATTAACCCTGGAACAAAAAACACTTGATTTGCAAGAAAAATCATTGATTTTAGATGCAGAAAAACAACGATTGACCCAGGAGAAAAAATTACTTGAAGAGGCAAAGAAAAAGGCTGAAGATGAGGGAGCTTTACTATCTGCAGAAAAAAGAAAATTAGAAGAAGATCGCAAAAAAATCAAAGAAGAAAGAGAATTGTATTTAGAACGGGCCCTGCGGATAGAAGAACGGATAGCTAATATCATAGAATCTCAAAAAAATGAGGCGAATTATTCCATTGCAGAGGCTAAAAAGGCAATTGCCCGTGCCAAAACAGCTCAAGCAGACAAATACTCACCGGATCTGTTTAAAGAGGCAGAGGATTCATTAGAAATAGCCCAGATATCACAAGCCTCAGGTGGATATACCAAATGCCTGGTTACGGCTATCACGGCAAAAGAAAAGGCAGAATCTGCTGAATTACAAGCAAAACAAAAAACTAAATTCTATAAAACAAATCTACTTGGTGAAACCTTCCGGGCACTCTCTCTATGGGGACATTAATGAATGTAATCATCAATTGATAATTGATATAGCAGTTATTAGTCAAAAGTTCTCATTGGATGCCCGAACTTGTTCGGGGAGAGAAACCTCAAACTCGTTGAGGCTTCCAATTCCTTTGTGCGGAAAACTTCGGATGAAAACTTTTGGCTAATAGGTGCTATAATTGATAATTCTACCTTATCCTCTTTCTTTAAATTTATTAATCTTCTCCACATATTCGTAAGCCAATTCTTCTGCCTTTTCTTTAGATTTTGCCTCAGCATAGATATGTAAGAGTGCTTCATCAGGGTCAGGTAGTAGTAAGACCCAATCCTTTCGGTGAAAGACCTTGATGCCCTCAATTAATTCTACCTTTTGAGCCTTTGTTTCTTCTATCAGCCAGCGCATCAGGCTACCTTTCAATTCCCATGGGCAGGAAATTCTTTCGTGATGGACATAGAAGGCAGGGATAGAATCTACTACTTCACCTAACTTAACCCCTTTAGCCGATAAAAACTCAAGTAGTTTTAAACTGGAAAACATCCCATCAAAAAAAGAGGCGTGAAATTGAGGGAAAATAAATCCTCCATAGCCATTGCCAGCCATAGCAAACCCTTTATCTAAAATCCTCTGTTTATGATTAATCTTAAGATATTTTACCCGGTCCTGATTCATTTGAGCAATGATGCGACTTGATGTAACCGGGATACCAATATATCCTTCTTCGATTGTCTCACAAGCCAATTTGGTCATTATGGCCAGATATAAATCATCAGAGATAATTCTTCCCTGTTCATCAACGACAAAAATTCGTTCTGCCTCCTGGTCGAATAAAAAGCCGACATTTGCATTCAGGGTAAGAACAATATTTGATAATTGTTTTAATGCCTGGGATATACCAGCCGGGGTATTAACCGCTTTTTCTGCATCAGGATAGGCATTTAAGGCAACTATCTCGCAACCTAATCCCTCTAACACCGTTGGAAATACGGTTGAGATGCTACCAAAGGCATAATCAATGATTATCTTGAATTTAGATTGGGCAATCAACTTAGAATTGATGGCACTTAATAATCCTTCTCGATAGCACTCTATCACTCGATATGGGAAGGAGATGTTTCCAGTTTCCTCTATCTTTACCCTTCTAAAATCCTCGCGGTAGAAGAGTTGTTCTATTGCCCGTTCTTTACCTGGAGAGAGATCTAATCCAGAGGATTCAAAGAAGCGAATTTCAAGCAATTTGGGGTCGTAAGATGCTCGAGCAATGTGTAATCCGCCATGTGCATTTAAGACATTACTCTGAAATCGTGCTACCGGCGCAGGAACTACCCCCATATCCCAGACATTTACCCCCACAGATAGAATTCCACTCATTATTGCCCGGTTAATCATACGCGAGGCTTTATGTGAGTCACGACTGATAATTACATCCGCACCTTTAGGAAAAGAGGCACCATAAGTCGCACCAAGACGGGAGGCAAATTCAGGTGTAATTTCCATGTTGGCTAAGCCAACTACCCCACGACTACCAAATAAACTCCGTGACCATTTCTCACCCCAGATAAGACTGGTCGATAATGTTGCCCCATCTTCAACGATTTTATAAGGCCACATCTTGACATTCGTTCTTAATATACAATCACTACCTATAACACAGCCATCTCCAACTATTGTCTCTTCATTTAAGGATGAGCCTTTTTTAATATGGCTTCCCTTGCCAACTACACTTTCTTGTAACTCACAGGCAATTCCTATATGAACACCATCCCAGAGGATAGAGTTGGTAATCCTTGAATTTTCTTCTATGATACAATTATTCCCAATACAGGAATTAGTAATTTTTACCCCCTCTCCTATACTGCAATTCTTACCAATGATAATCCCTTCTTCAAGACTTATCTCTTCACCAAGCATTGTTCCGCTATCTATCCAGACCCTATCTTTTTTAGCCCCGGGAATCATAAGTTTTATCTGTTGGTTTAAAACATCATAATGGGCCAGATGATACTCGGTCAAATTACCAATATCCTTCCAGTATCCTTTGGCAATATATCCATAAAGAGGGCTGTTAGCAGCAAGTAATTTTGGAAATAGATCCTTACTGAAATCATACATCTCTTCAACAGGAATATGTTCAAGGACTTCAGGTTCAAGAAGATATATCCCGGTATTAACCGTATCTGAAAAGACCTCTCCCCATGATGGTTTCTCAAGAAAACGAGTTATCTGACTTGTTTTCGAATCGATAATGACTATCCCGTATTGTAGAGGATTGGCTACCACAGTGGTAGTAATCGTAACTTGTGCCTTTTTTTCTTTATGGAATTTAATGATGTCGCTTAAATCAAAATCAGTTAAAACATCACCACTAATAATCAAAAAAGACTCATCACTCAAGTATTTAGCGGCATTCTTGACACTGCCGGCTGTCCCAAAATCCTGAGTGGCAGTAACATAGGTAATATTTACCCCAAATTTCTCTCCATTTCCAAAATAATCCATAATTATCTCTGGCTGATAATAAAGAATAACAATCAATTCCTTTATCTGATGCCTTTTTAAAAGGCTAATGATATGTTCCATAATAGGCTTATTAGCTAATGGAACCATTGGTTTTGGGATATTACAGGTGAGGGGGCGCAATCGTGTCCCAAACCCTCCAGCCATAATTACACCTTTCATTAGTTTTATCCTCCTTTTGTTTTGATATTTAACCAGGGCCTAATAAATCACTCACCCTTCCAAATTCCTCCAATGACAATGTTTCCCCTCTTCTTTTGAGGTCAATTTTAGCTTCGCCAAGAATCTCAACTAATCTATCTTTACCAATGCCAATATCTGAAAGGGCATTAAGCAACATCTTTCTCCGTTTTGAAAATGATGCTTTAACTACTTTAAAGAAAAATTGCTCATTTTTAACTACTATGGCTGGGGTATCCAGAATATCCAACCTTAAAATCACCGAATCTACCTTTGGCTCTGGGAAAAAACATTCCCGGCTTACCTCACAAATCATCTCTATCCGACTATGATATTGAACAAAGACCGATAATGCCCCATATTGCTTTGTGCCGGGTGAAGCACAAAGCCTCTCTCCAACCTCCTTCTGCACCATTAAAACTATTGTCGAGAAGTTCTCCTTTGCCTGCAGAAGATGAGAAATTATGGGTGTAACAATGTAATAAGGTAGATTGGCAATTACCTTTATCTTGCCTTCTCCTTTACCAGGTTGTAAACCTGTACCAGGTTGTAAACCTGCAAATAATTCCCCCATGTTCACCTTCAAGATATCATCTTTGAACAGCAAAACATTATTATAACTGACTAATTTCTGATGAAGAATATTTATTAAACTCGAGTCAATCTCGATGGCAATAACCTTTGCAACCAAAGGAACTAACTGAGTAGTTAAAACACCAATCCCCGCGCCAATCTCTAAGACAACATCATCCCTGGATAACTCTGCCGCATGTATTATGTGTTTAATGACCTGTTCATCAATCAGGAAATGTTGTCCTAATCCCTTCTTTGCTCGGATATTATTTTGTTGAAGAGTTCTTTTTGTATCTGTGAATAAAGTCATTATTTATTTTTTGCCATCTTAGCCGCTAATTTAATCGCCTCTAACATACTTTGAGGATTTGCCTGATTCTTGCCTACAATATCAAAAGCCGTACCATGGTCAGGCGAGGTGCGGATTATTGGTAATCCAATGGTTACATTTACCGCCTCATCAAAGGCCAATAATTTTAATGGAATAAGTCCCTGGTCATGATACATGGCCACCACGACATCAAATTCACCTTTAACGCCGCGGCAAAAGATAGTATCCGGTGGATAAGGTCCTCTGGCATCAATCCCTTTACGTTGGGCTACTTCAATTGCCGGGGTAATCTCTTTTTCTTCCTCTTTACCAAACAGTCCTGTCTCGCCGGCATGAGGATTTAATCCTGCTACCCCAATCTTTGGGTTTTTTATTCCAAAATAATCCTTTAATGCCTGGTGGGTCAATTTAATCGTTGTCAAAACCTTTTTCTTAGAAAGTCCCCGAATTGCCTTGTATAAAGGAATATGAATACTTACCAGGACAACCTTTAAGGGATGACTGACAAACATCATGGCATATTGACGGACATGGGTTAAGTAAGCCAAAAAGTCCGTATGTCCGGCAAAATGAAATCCGGCTTTATTAATTGCCTCCTTATTTATTGGGGCAGTAGTAATCGCCTGGATTTTATTGTTCAGGGCTAAACCAACCGCCTTTTTTATATATTCAATAGCCGCTTTACCCGCAAGATCATTTACCTGTCCAATCTTTAGTTGAGTTAAATCAATACAGGTTTTAAAGCTGGTATTGGCTAAATCCAGGCAGTCAATCGTGCCAAATTCGCCCCGAGATTCTTCAATCTCTTTGATGGAATTAATCTGACACCTGACACCTGGCACCTGACACCTTTCCAATACCTTGGCATCACCAATTACAACCGGTAAGCACTCCTCATAGATAGAAGGGGTAGCCAATGCCTTAATAATTACCTCTGGCCCAATCCCTGCGGCATCCCCCATAGTAATACCAATAATCGGTTTTTTCACTTTTTGATTCCTCAATTTTATATAATACACCAGAACCTTTAAAATGTCAACATAAATTTTATATGGTGTGGAATACCTGAATCATTACGCAGGAGATACAGAAATTCCCCAACTTTTAGTAGTGGTTTAAAGAGAGGTGTTTTTTTAAGGGGAGAGAAACCCTTTTTGAAAAAAGTGTTTCTCTCCCCTTAAAC
>SBAY01000307.1 GCA_005239945.1 Nitrospira sp. | reverse complement strand
ATAGGGTGACTTCCTTCACACATAGAGGTGAATAAAGGAAGGTAACAAAACTAATCTCGTGACTTGCTCGACGGTGGGTAAGGAGGTTTTCTTTGGGAGTCGTGTGCGGGAAATCTGCACGCACGGTTCTGCGGAGGGGCGTGAGGGAGTAATCCCTCCGTCTACTCCACATATGGAATGTTATAACCACTTATCGCCTACCGACTTGCTATGCCGTATAACTTCTGCTCATAGATATAATTTTCCACTTCTTCCGGCAACAGGTATTTAATTGATTTTCCCTGTTTTATCCGCGCTCTGATAACGGTAGAAGATATATCTACATCTGGAATTTCCAGTATATGAGTAAAATTTGTTGGTTTTAAGTTATATCCTGGTCTGTTAACCGCGATAAACTGGCAGAGTTGGGGTAATTTCTCTACATTCTTCCAGGTATCCAATTCGGCAGAGGCATCTGCCCCGATAATAAAATACAATTCTGCCTCTTCACCGTATATTTTTTTAAATTCTCGTAATGTATCCTCAGAGTAAGACACACCACCTCGTTTGATTTCAATATCAGAGGCTTTAAAGTATTTATTCGAGCTAATAGCCAGGCAGGTCATTTTATATCTATCCTCTGGACCAGCAATGTCTGGCTGATTTTTATGAGGTGGTCTGGCACAAGGAACAAAAATGACTTCATGTAAATCAAACCGTTGTCTTGCTTCCTCTGCCGCCAATAAATGTCCATAATGGATAGGGTTAAAGGTGCCACCTATGATGCCAATTCGGATTTTCGATTTTCGATTTTCGATTTTCGATTGAGAAAAATTTTTGATTTTGGATTCTTTCAAATTGGTCACCCTTTAAATCTGGTAAGCATTCAGGTATCAGGTTTCAGGTATCAGCTTTTATGCAAAGTGAATGGTGTTTTTCATCTTACCGGTTATGAAACACCAATCTACCAATAAATCGTGGAGTTCTCTGCTACCTCGATTTTCCTGGTTTTTACCTGACTGCTGATACCTGACACCTGAACGCTTACCTAATCTGCCCATCCCCCAGTATAATAAATTTAGTCGTAGTTAATTCTACCAGTCCCATAGGTCCACGGGCATGTAATTTTTGTGTGGAGATGCCAATTTCAGCACCTAAACCAAACTCACTACCATCGGTAAACCGAGTTGAGGCGTTGACATAGACGGCGGCGGAATCCACCTCTTGCAAGAACCTGCGGGCATTGGCATAGGACGAAGTCACAATAGCATCCGAATGGGATGAACCGTAAGTGTTGATGTGTTCGATTGCCTCATCTAACCCTTGAACCACCTTTACAGCTAAAATCAAGTCTAAATATTCTGTCTTCCAATCCTCTTGTGTTGCCGGGACTATTCCAGCCGACACTATCGAACGGGTTTTCTCACAACCCCTTATCTCTACCTTTGCCTCCTTGAGCCGTTTAATCATTGTCGGTAAAAACTCCTGGGCAATATCCTGATGAACCAGAAGCGACTCAATAGCATTGCATACACCCGGTCTTTGCACCTTGGCGTTAAAGGTAATTTCCTCTGCCATAGATAAATCTGCCGTCGAATCAACATAAACATGGCAATTACCTTCCCCATGAGCAATAATCGGCACCTTTGCCTCACTGCCAATTGCCTCGATTAATCCCTTTCCGCCGCGCAGGATAATTACATCCACATAGTTATTTAACTTAGCCAATTCTCGCACCGCCTCACGCTCGGTAAAGGGAATAAATGAAATACTTCCTTCAGGAATGCCAAGAGGCACAGAGGCCTCGGTTAAAATCTTAACGATGAACTGGTTAGAATTGATTGCCTCAGAACCACCTCTAAGCACCACGGCATTACCGGATTTAAGGCACAATCCAGCCGCATCTGCGGTTACATTAGGTCTGGCTTCATAAATAATTCCGACCACGCCTAAAGGAACCTGCACACGGCCTACTTGTAAGCCATTAGGCCGTTTCCACATCGATATGACCTCACCAACCGGGTCCGGCAGATTGGCTACATCTCGTAAGCCGTCTGCCATAGCCTTTATTCGGCTTTCATTCAATTTAAGTCGGTCAAGCAGGGCAGGGGACAAATTAGAGGTTTTAGCCGCCTCCATATCTTTAGCATTCTCTTTTAAAATCGCTTCAGACTGGAATTCGAGAGCCTCTGCCATAGATACCAATGCCTTATCCTTTACCCCGCAGGACAGGTTGGCTAATTTTCTCGAGGCCTGTTTTGCCTTATTAGTTAATTTGATTACTTCATCCTTAATATCCATCTTCAGCATATAATACCACATAATTTTATTTAAGTCAATATTTTTTTTGGATAGATTTTTAGTAAGCGGATTGAACGGATTTATCGGATTATTTTATTTTTATTATCCGTTAGGAAATTATATCCACAGATTTCACAGATTTTCACAGCGCAGCAGAGCCGCAACCAAATCCCAACCTAACGGTTGGAAAAGGAGGTTTATCGCTTTAGCCACACCAAGGTATGTCTTTAAAACCTTCT
>SBAY01000360.1 GCA_005239945.1 Nitrospira sp. | reverse complement strand
GGTGGAGATGGCAAAGGTGCAGGAACAACCCAAGCATATTATGCCACCACCAATTAAGGAGCTTAAGGCTGAGCCTGAGTTGATAGCCGGGACAACGGTCAAGGATGAGGAAGTAATCCAGGTATCCAGCCGGTTGTCTGAGTTAGTCGGTGGAACAACGGTCAAGGATGAGAAGGTGGAGATGGCAAAAACGCAGGAACAACCCAAGCATATCATACTACCACTAATTAAGGAAATAAAGGCTGAGCCTGAGTTAGTAGCCGGGCCAACTGATTACAGAAGTCCAATCTTGTTTGGGGAGGCATCTCAACAAGTTGAGGCAACCGAGGTATCTGATTACGGAAGCCCAAACTTGTTTGGGAAAAGCTCTCAACAATTTGAGGTATCCGAAGTGTCTGGATATGGAGGTCCAAACTTGTTTGGGGATGAAAAGATGGAGAGGGCAAAAATGCGAGAGCAACCGAGAATTTTCTCGAATCTTGAACCTCGAACCTTAAATCTCGAAATGGTAAAGATTCAAGAGCAATCGAGGATTCTCCCGAATCCCAAATCATGGCCACCGAACCCCGATATAAGAGAGATACTTTATGCATTTATAGAGGAGGCATCATTACAAGTTAAAAAAGGTAAATCCGAAATTCATATTCAACTTAAACCTGAACATTTTGGTAAATTAGAACTAAGGGTAATTAAACAAAACGATAAGATAACAGCTAAATTTGTGGTAGAAAATGTTGAACTAAAGAAATTGATTGAATCAGACCTTGATTCTTTAAAACAGGCTCTTTTAGAAAAAGGTATTGTTTTAGAAGGTATTGAGATATATGTGGGAAAAGAACCAGAAAAAAATTTAGAGAAAAGGCATCAGATGTATGCGGATAATATAAAGGTTCTTTCATCTGATACCCGACAAGGGTATAAAGAAAAGGAGGTGGAGGCTCATGAAATAGCGATGAATTTAAATCTTACTGGAAATAAATTATTCTGGTTTGTCTCAAGCATTGACTTGATTGCGTAAGTCTAATAATTGTAATGGGATAGAATCGGAATATAATTTTTTTTATTTCCATGTAAAATTTTACTTGACAAATGAAGATTAATTCTATATTATATGTAGAAACTTTAGTTTAAAATCTAAAAATTTAAAAAAGAAAATGGAAGGAGGTAATTTAAAATGATAGGTTCATTTTTTTCAGGGGTAAGTGGTTTAAAGGCACACTTGACATGGTTGGATGTAATTGGTGAGAATTTAGCTAATATCGATTCAACTGGGTTTAAACGTTCACGGGTGTCGTTTGAGGACATTCTGAACCAAAATTTCAAGAGTGCAGTAGCTCCACGAGGAGATGTAGGTGGTATGATTCCTATGCAGGTTGGTTTAGGAACTACCCTGGCTACTATCCAAACTATTCTTACCCAAGGTAAATTGCAACCAAGCGAGAAAAATACTGATCTGGCAATTAACGGGGTGAATAGTTTTTTCATTGTTAGTGATGGAATTAGCGAGAACTATAGATATACACGGGCAGGAAGCTTTGATTTTGATAAACTTGGAAGTTTGGTTAATCCATCAAATGGATTTAAGGTTTTAGGGTGGAATGCGCAAAGAGATTCGATTACAGGACAACTTATCAAAGATTCAGCCAATAGAACAATCATTGATACTACTAATGCATTGACCGGGATAAAGATAGTCAGAGGGGATATAATGCCTGGTAAAGCAACTGAGTCTGTTAAATTTAAAGGAGATTTAAAGTCAACACAATCTTTAGCGGTAGATGCTACGGACCTGGTATTTATTAAGGGTGTTTCGAGTGTAGTGCCGGTTTCTAAAAATCAGAATGGGATAAGTCTTAATAAAGTATGGGAAGAGGCAGGATTTAATGGAATTCCTGATGGTAAGATTATTATCAATGGAATAGCCTTTAAAGTAGGCGGAGACGGTGGCTGGAGTACTCCAAACGAATTAATGAATGCGATTAATATCTCTGCCCAGGCTAAGGTAACTATGAAATATGAGAATGATAGATTTGTTATTACTCCAGATAACGCTGATGTGCAGGTTTCATTAGCTGAAGTGGCTGATACCTCAGGAAATGGGTTTTTTACTCAGGCATTTATCACTGCAGGAACAGAGCAAACACCGTATGTTTATAATACAAGTAATAAATTAAATGTTCAATTCGAACATTTATTTGATGCTAATCATCCGGACCGCAATTACTACCGCTGGAAAGCCGTTGACCCCACTACGACAGATTATATAACTACTAATGCTTACTTCTTTGAACGAGGTGATTCACTTCAAGGACCAAATTCTATAGACCCGGGCGGAGCCATGGGTAAACAAATAGGGGTGGGAGATAGTGTCGTTACCGTATTTGACTTAGGTGATCCGGATATTAACCCTGCCTCTCTTAAGGTATTTGTTACTATGGCGGGTGGGACAGAGATGATTGTTTTTAATGGAAAAAAACCTATGAGTGCGTTACTTGGGGGATCTGGTGGGACAACAGGGCGAAGTACTATTTATTACTTTGATGATGATGGTGCTGATGCAAGATTTGGGCCATCTTCAAATGGTGTTGACCGGATAGTTTTCTGTTATGCACCTCCTGCAGGAGCAACTATCAAGGTTGATTATGACAGAAATGGTTTTAATATGCACAATTCTACTGTTGACCCAACGAGGTTGCAGGTAAAAATAAATGGTCAGGTCCAACCAGGGACAATGTATAAATTCTGTAACAATCAGGGTGTAGGAGGAAATGATGAGGTTACCTTCTATTCAGTTGTAAGTGGTAAAGAGGTGGTCAATGATATATTAGATATCACAAAACCTTTTGATAAGGCTGGTTTTAATTGGAATATTGAGCAAATGATTGGCCCGAATCTTGTTCCAAGGAAGGATTTATTGATGAGTAGCCAGATAACATTTAGATGGAGTGGTGGTACATGGACATCTCCTGAGCTAAATACCTTTGCCAGTGTCGAAAGCTTTATGTCCTTAGTAAAAACAGGAACAAGTGGTATTGTTAGCTTATCGTATGACACTAAAGAAGATAAATTTTTTATGAAAAATACCCAGGCAATCTCAATGGTGCAAACAAATGCAGGTGGATTTTTGAGTGCCGCTAAATTTAAGGGAGAAGGATTTTATTCTAATGTGGCAGCAGTTCCAGCAGGAAAAAGTTGGGTGAGTATTGCCGCAAATGAAAATCCTCAAAGTCGTGAAAAAATTGTGAAAAATAATCTTGATGTAAGTCAGTCTTTTATTAAAGCAGGATTCAATAACGAACCTCCTGCCCTTAACAGCGGTATTTCTGTTATCTGGGAGGTTCGACCTGGAAGTTGGGCGGCATGGAGTTTAGAGAATGTATGGACTGATGGTTTAGGTGGAAATGGGGTAGGGTCAAACACCGGTACGGTTCAATCATTTATTAATATCTTTAATGATGCATATTCCGCGGTTGTTGCTCCTCCCTATCTTCAAAATCAGCCCATGCCTCTTAGCTTAAGATATGACCCTAAACAAGATAGATTTCAACTTGTCAATACTAATCGTTCGGATTGTCAGGTGAAGATTCGGCAAGATAATATTAATGGGTTTTTGACAAAGGCTAATCTATTAACTTCTGGCCTGGCATGGGTTGATGTTCCTCATTCACCTGTTGAGAAAACAGATATAGTTACAGCAGATTATTACTATAATAAAACGGTGGAAGCAAGAGGAATTCTACAATTGGATAAAGATGGTAAAGTAATTGATAATTTTGTCGATACTGAGGCTTCACCGGTTATTTATAGTAGTGCTAAGGTGTTAAGTGGAAATAAAACTTTAGACTTATCAGGTAGTTGGGACCAATTTGAAGGAGGTACGGTAGATGGAACCATAAAGATCACCTCCAAAAATGGGATATATACTTCAAGAACAATCAGTTCAGCTTATTATCCTACGATAAATACCTTGCTTGATGAGATTAATGCCAGTCAGGCAAAGGTTGTCATTACCTATCACGCTGATATGGATAAGTTTAGCATTAGAAGTCGTGAACAGGGAGATGAAATAATATTGGAAGAAACAGGGTTACATCCATTCTTCTCGGCTACTAATATCGCTATCGGTAAAAAGGTAGGAGGCAATAACAATAGTGTTATGGATTTAGAAGCAGAAGTTCCTGGTCCTGAAGATGGATGGGGGGAAACTACAGGATTATTTGGAACAGGTAAGGATTTCTTTAAGGTGAATATAATGCCTAATATAATTAGAGGTGAAGTGATAGCTGAGGCAGGTAAAGGAAAACCGGGAACTCAGGTGATTGATGAAGGATACAAGAGACAAAATACGGCACTCATTACCTTGAATAATGCTGATGTGGATGAATCAACGGTCATAGTTAGAATTATTACCAGTGGCAGTGAACAGGTGCTGAGTAGAAATTCATGGATATTCAAAAATGGCGGAGGCGAGGGAGGAAGAGACCAAATAGAAATTAAGGGTAAACCAACTACCTATAGTTATCTGGTGAGTTATAGTAGGTTGAATTCCTTTGATTTAGACAATCCGGATGTAGATGAAACTACTTTAAGTGTTAGAGTAGATGGTAGAATTCTTTCCAGGACAGAGTGGGTATTTGAAGATAATATGGGTACCAATGGTGTAGACCGGATTCTTTTACAGCCACATACAGGGTCAAGATACTATCAGCCAGATCCTGCAGTGAATCCAAACTTATGGTTGTGTGAGAATCCAGGTACTTTAGGTTCAGGTCAGGTAGTCGCTGATTATCGAAAGGTTTTTCCAGAGGCAGTAGATATCTTCATTCCTAATGGGAATAACGGCCCTGAAGATATTGCCATTGAACCAAATACCTCTGAAACCAGTTATCCAAGTAATGCTATACCTCAATTAGCCACTTCAGGAGTTAAAGTTACATTTAAATTAAAACTTGCATCAGAATACCAATCTTCTGCACCACAAGAGCTTTATGATGCCTTTGGAAATCCACAGAAAGTCAACTTTTTATTTGAGAGGATAAGTTTCAATAAATGGCTATGGTCCGTTATGAATCCGGTAGAAAAGGAAAAGATAGCCGGATATGGGATATTAGCCTTTACAGGTAATGGATTGCTTGATAAAGATAATTCAAAGATTTTTGAATCACCTTCTGACCCATTAACCCCGGGATTAAGATATAAAGGGATATATTTTGATCCTCCATCTACATCTACTCCACCTGAATCTCAAGGAGCACCACCTCCGGAACAAGGAGCAAATGCAAGTAAAGTTTCACCTGACTTTAATCAAGTAACTCAACTATCTTCTAATCCGTCTACGATAAAAGTATCTGCTCAAGATGGATATAAAATTGGAAAACTTAAAGAAGAAGAGATAAGGATAAATTCTGAGGGAGTGGTTGTTGCTTCCTACGATAATGGGCAAACTCAAGATATAGCTCAAATAGCCTTAGCTAACTTTGATAATCCAAGTGGATTAGATAAACTTGATGGCACTACCTTCGCCGAAACTGTTAATTCCGGTCCCGCTTCTATAGGTAAACCGAAAACAGAAGGAAGAAATGCTATCAGTCCAGGACAATTAGAGAAGTCAAATGTTGATTTAGTCCAGGAATTTGCTGATATGATTATTGCCCAGCGGGCATTTCAGGCAAACTCAAGAACTGTCACTACCGCAGACCAGATGTTTATTGATATCATTGCGATGAAGAGACTATAATCTGAGTAAGAAGTAACTATAGCCGGATAGAGAAATAAAAAAGGGGAAAGGGGGAAGGTTTTTCCCTTTCCCCTTTATCTTACCTGAATGGTGTTAAATGATTAAAGTAACCAGACTTAATGGACGTGAATTCTTTATCAATCCACATCAAATCGAGAGTTTTGAATCTACACCTGATACCGTGATAACCCTTACCAATGGTTCTAAATATGTTGTTAAAGAAGATGTTAAAACCATAATTTCAATGATTATCGAATATCGGCAAAAACTTGGGATGTGGGGAAATGAAGATTAATCCGCAGATTTTCTTATTCTCTTATTCTTATAAATCCTATATTACCTACAGGACTTATATGAATAAGAAAATCTGCGGATTATAAAGGAGCATACCATGGCAGAAGAAAAGGATAAAGAAATTCCAGCAGAAGGGGAAGCAAAAGAAGGGGAACAAGAGGCTAAACCTAAAGGGGGATTGCCTAAAATATTAATGTTCGTCATTGGGGCTGTTGTCTTAATCTTGATTGTTGTCGTTGTTGCCTCAATAGTGGCTAAGAACCAGGCAAAACCACCGGAATTGGAATTCGAGCCGGAGGTGGCTCATGAAAAAAAACTTCCTCCAAAACCCCTTCATGTTTATGAGATTGGTAATTATGTGGCCAGATTATCTGATCCGGAAGAGGCTCATTATGTTAAAATAACAGATGTGAATCTGTATTATGACGCGGAGAAATACGATATGTTATCCGCAGAATTAGGTGAACGACAATCTCAGATTAAGGATATTATCAATAGTATTTTGATAGGTAAAACAATGGAAGTATCTACTGTCGAGGGGAAAAAGGCATTGAAAGAGGAAATCAAAAAAACACTTAATGATATATTGCGAGAGGGAAAAATTGCCGATATTCACTTCCAGATAATTGTCCAGTAAATATCAAAAACTCCACAGAACTTTTTGAGTTAAGATTAAATAATCCACAGATTGCGCAGATGACACAGATTTTAAAAAGAAATCCCATGTTGTATTTAAAGATAAAAAATCTGTGAAATCTGTGGAAAACAAGGAGGGAAAATGTCTACAAAAGTAAAGGATGAGGATATTCTCGCAAAAGAAATTGTAGAATATGATTTCAGAAAGACTAAAGATGTTAGTCATGATAAAGTTGTTTCCCTCCAGGTAATATTCGATGCCTTTTCCCAAAAGGTAGCTACCTCTTTATCCGCTAAGTTATCCGCTACTGTCCAAACGCGTGTCTTGACTGTAACTCAATCACCTTATGCAAATTTTGTAAAGACTATTCAAATACCCACTTTAATAGGAATAATAGATATAAGTCCATTAAAAGGTTTGGCATTAATTGAGATAAGTCCTAATTTGATATTTAACTTTATAGACAGATTATTAGGTGGTAAAGGGGAAATTGTTTCACTTACACGAGGATTAACAGAAATTGAATTAGAGGTGGTAGAAAATATTATTACAGATTTGGCGAAAGGTTTAAAAACTGCATGGGCAAATGTAATAGAATTAAATCCTGTCTTGAAAAAGGTTGAATCAAATCCACAATTCGCTCAAATTACCTCTCCTAAAGAAACAGTAATTATCGGAACTGTAGAGGTGAAGGCAGGTGAAACCACCGGAAATATGACTCTATGTATACCTCTTTTAGTGATAGAACCAATAATTTCAAAATTTACAGGTGAAGGGGAATCTTCATTACCTGGGGGTGCACAACAACCTGTTTCTTCAGAAGATACTATAAAAATGCGAAAGGTAGTAGAAAATGTAAGTATCCCTTTGATTGTGGAGTTAGGTAGAACTGAAGTAACTATGCACGATATATTAGAACTGAAAGAAGGTGATGTGGTTAGATTAAATAACAAGGTAGAAGATGTTTTGATTATGTATGCAGATGAAATACCTAAATTTAAATGTCGACCAGGGATAGTTGGAATGCGTATGGCTGTTCAAATAACTCAGCGAATTTGAGGAGAGAAGGGATAGGGGAAAAATGGAACTGGAAATTTTGTTACTGTTCAGGTAGGCATGAAAAAACTTAAGAAATTTGCCACAAAGGCACGAAGGCACAAAGATGCACAAAGAAGATTTTAAACTCCTCTGAAGTTG
>SBAY01000215.1 GCA_005239945.1 Nitrospira sp. | reverse complement strand
AGATTTTAGGAGTAGAAGAGTTGGAGGTGTTGGCAGATAAAGGGTATTATAATGCGGTAGAGATAAAGGAATGTGTAGATAATGGGATAACGCCATATAAAAGTTGAGGAATTTCTAAATCCAGGAGGATGATAAATAAAGATGATTGGAACGATATTAAAGAAGGTTTTTGGTACTAAACAAGAAAGGGATTTGCGTCGGCTCGCACCCTTAGTTGAGGAAATTAATGCTTTAGAGCCAGAAATCAGCCAACTATCAGATGCACAGTTACGGGCAAAGACCGATGAATTCAAAAAAAGATTTGCCAATGGTGAAACCCTGGAGGATATTTTATTCGAGGCTTTTGCTGTGGTGCGTGAAGTAGGGAAACGTACCCTTAATATGCGTCATTTCGATGTCCAGTTGATGGGTGGCATAGTCTTACACGAAGGCAAGATTGCCGAGATGAAAACAGGGGAAGGGAAAACCTTGGTAGCTACCCTGCCAACTTATTTGAATGCCCTGACAGGTAAAGGGGTACATATCGTTACGGTCAATGATTATTTAGCCAAAAGAGACCGTGAATGGATGGGACCTATTTATGAATTTTTAGGGCTTTCCGTAGGGGTAATTCAGCATGACCTGACCTCGTCTCAACGACAACAGGCTTATGCCTGTGATATTACCTACGGCACAAATAATGAATTTGGCTTCGATTACCTCCGTGATAATATGGTCCCCCATAAAACCCTGAAGGTTCAACGAGGACATAACTTTGCCATCGTAGATGAGGTGGATTCGATCTTGATTGACGAGGCAAGAACCCCACTTATTATCTCGGGACCAGCCGAGGAATCCACAGATAAATATTACCTCGTTGATAAAATTGTCCCCTATCTTCGTAAGGATAAGGACTACCAGGTTGATGAGAAACTGCGCACGGTCAGTTTAACGGAAGAGGGGGTAAGCAAGGCGGAAAAATTACTTAAGGTAAAAAATCTTTATGACCCAAGAAATATGGATCTGGCTCATCATGTTGTCCAGGCGTTAAAGGCACATACCCTGTTCAAACGAGATGTAGAGTATATGTGCAAGGACGGAGAGATAGTCATTGTCGATGAATTTACAGGCAGACTTATGCCCGGACGGAGATATTCGGAAGGGCTTCATCAGGCATTAGAGGCTAAAGAGGGCTTAAGGGTAAGGGAAGAAAACCAAACATTAGCCACTATTACCTTCCAGAACTATTTCCGGATGTATAATAAATTAGCCGGAATGACCGGAACAGCCGATACTGAGGCAGAGGAGTTCGATAAAATTTATAAATTGGATGTTGTCGTTATACCGACTAATAAATTACTTATTCGTCATGAATATCCCGATGTGATTTACAAGGGTGAGAAAGAGAAATTCAAGGCAATTATTCAGGAAATTGTCGAATTGTATAAAAAAGGAAGACCGGTTCTGGTTGGAACAATCTCAGTAGAAAAATCAGAGCGGTTAAGTGCCATGCTGAAAAAAGAGGCAATCCCTCACCAGGTGCTAAATGCCAAATACCATGAGATGGAGGCTCATATTGTTGCCCAGGCAGGTCGTAAGAGGGCCATAACTATTGCCACGAATATGGCTGGTAGAGGAACAGATATTATCCTGGGAGGTAATCCCCCTAATCCTGAAGAACATAAGGAAGTTGTCGAATTAAGTGGGTTGCACATTCTGGGGACAGAGCGGCATGAATCAAGACGAATCGATAATCAGCTTCGTGGTCGGGCAGGCAGACAGGGCGACCCGGGCTCATCCAAATTTTATCTTTCCCTCGAAGATGACCTGATGCGGATATTCGGCTCGGAAAAGATTCAAGTCATTATGGAAAAATTAGGGCTTGAAGATGACCAAGTAATCGAACATCCATGGATTAACAAGGCTATAGAACGGGCACAAAAACAGGTAGAAGGACATAATTTCGATATTCGCAAAAGACTACTTGAGTATGACGATGTTATGAATCAACAAAGAACCATTATCTATTCCGAAAGGGATAGAATATTAAACGAGGAGGATTTATCCGGACATATTCAGGAAATAATCGAGGAGGTAACCGATGAGATTCTTCATACTTTTGCCGGTGAAAAAATACATCCTGATGATTGGGATAAAGAGGCATTGCAAAACAGATTACATCAAAATTTTGGCATAATCTTTGATTTTACTGGTGTCCAGAATTTCGATGACCTGGAGGAGATGGCCATTGCCGGGATTAAAGAGGTTTATAAGAAAAGAGAGGATTTGATTGGCAAGGAACAGATGAACCAACTCCAGCGTAGTGTTATGATTCATGTCCTTGACAGCCATTGGAAGGACCATCTCCATAATATGGACTATCTCCGCGAAGGAATTAACCTGCGGGCTTATGGACAAAAGGACCCATTGATCGAGTATCGGCATGAAAGTTATATGATGTTTGATGCCTTAGTGGCTAAGGTCAAGGAAGAGGCGCTAGAATACATCTTTAAGATACCGATAGTCGAGCGAGAGACACCTCTTATTTCGCCCAGAGCTATGCACATAACAGGCATTAACCAACCCTCTCAAATAAAACATCACCCACATCAGCCTCAAAAAGGAAAAAAGGAACTACCGGCAGGAGATATTGACCTAAAACATAAACTCGGTAGAAATGACCCCTGCCCTTGTGGAAGTGGGAAGAAATTCAAGAAATGTTGTATGGAAAAGATGTCGGCTGGGGCGTAATGGGGCAGTAATTGGTGGATAAGAATTATGTTTAACGGAATTCGGGGTTTGGATTTCGGGATTCGGGACAATAGTGTTCGGAATGCCAAATTATGCTAAACAGAAAAAGAGAAATACCCTCTTACACCGTTATCTATTTATTCAACCATTAATTTAATATAACTTGGAGTTTCGTGAATTTATTCCATAAGAATCACGAAATCACGAAAGTATAAAAGCACGAAAAAATATATATATTCTTTATTCCTTTTCGTATTTTCTTGAATTTCAAGTTTTCGTGTTTATAATTTTTGGCAACTTAGGGTTTAACCTTAACATAGCAATAATTGGTGTTCCTTGTGTTTTCAAGGGATTTTAACCACTAAAAATCACGAAAGCCCAGTATAACGATATTATACGAGGAGGTGAGATAAGATGAAGGTATTGCGCTGGTTTTTAGCAGGATTGGCTTTTGGGGTTATTGCCCAGATTGTAGGGGGGATAATCTATATGGCCATATTCCCTCACTGGTATGATGCCTGTAAGCAACTTTTTAGACCAGTGGATGATGCGTATTTTATGATAGGATTACCGGTAATGAATCTTGTTCAAGGCTGGCTAATTGCATGCGTCTATGTGCTGCTTTATAAAGGAATCCCAGGGGAAAATGTCTTGTCAAAAGGGATTATCTTTGGCTTGCTGTTGTGGATAGTCGGTCCTTTGCCAGGGATGCTGACTGACTTTTGTGTTACTACCATGCGATTTCCACTACCATGTTTGATTTACACCTTCGTAGTAACAGTCGTAGGCTGTTTAGCCATTGCGGCTATCATGGGTAAGAGCATAGAAACAGTGAAGAAAGAGAAATGAAGTTAGTGGCCAGTTGTAAGATACTCGGGACAAAGGCAGGTAAAAGGAAGGCTGAAGGAAAGAAGGCTGAAGTATCCTAACAGTCTTCTACCTTCAGCCTACTGCCTTGTCAAGATTGAAAGCATGAGTTAGCAAGAAGAGTAGCTCTTTAATAAACATGGAAAAAGTATAGCATATTTTGTAAAAAATGCCAACTCAATGTTTACAACAACTTATGACTTTTACCATGCCTAAAAAAACCACTTTTTATCCATTTTTGATAGAAAATTGGTAAACTTGGGCTAAGAATCGTAACTCCTGATAAATAAAGGGAGAAAATACTCTTTCCTCTCACTAATAGCGAGGGAATCGTAGGGAAAACTACCGCTTCGAAATCGCTATCTATTTTTAGGTTTGTTCAAGGTAGAGACTTGCTGGAAAAAATCCTAAACGATTGTTACCTACTTAGGGATTAATCCATAAGCCTGTAACACTTCATATACTTTCTTTCGATTTGTGTCTTTTAACGGCACTAACGGCAAGCGGACCTCAGGCAAAATCATATCCATCATCCCTAATGCCTCTTTTACCGGCACGGGATTTGTTTCGATAAACATCGCCTCACATATTGGGAATATTTTGTAATGTAGTTTCTTCGCTTCCTCGAAATTTCCCTGGTTAAATTCCCTGACCAAATTGGCTACATCCTTTGGAATAATATTGGCTACGACAGAGATAACCCCTACTCCGCCAATTGATAGTGTTGGCAGTAAGGTAAAGTCATCTCCTGAAAGTAAGGCAAAATCCTTACGACAAAGTTCAACGATTTTACTTTGTTGCCTTAAATCAGCCGATGCCTCTTTAATCCCGACAATATTATCAATCATAGATAATCTGGCTACAGTTTCCGGGAGTAAATTCACCCCGGTGCGACCTGGAACATTATAAGGAATCAACGGAATATCTACTTCGTTGGCAATAGCGGCATAATGTGCATAAAGCCCTTCCTGAGTAGGCTTATTGTAATAGGGTGTAACAGCCAGTATGGCATCAGCACCTACCTTTTTGGCATGACGGGCTAACTCAATCGATTCGCGGGTACAGTTTGAGCCTGCACCAGCAATTACCGGTATCCTTTTATTTACTGCCTCTACTACTGTCGTTACAATCTCTTTGTGTTCCTCATGGGAGAGGGTAGCCGATTCACCTGTTGTCCCGCAAGGGACAATGCCGTCAGTCCCTTCTTGAATATGGAACTCGACTAATTTTAATAGCTTCTCCTTGTCCACCTGACCATTTTTAAATGGTGTAACTAAAGCTACGATTGAGCCTTTGAACATTTTATTATTACCTCCTCAGAGTAAAAAATTAAAAATTAAAAATGGAAAAGGTAGAATCTTTTATTTTTTAACTTTTAATTTTTAACTTTTAATTTTTAATTTTATTGCCTGACGCATAACCTCAACAGGGGCTTTTTCCCCTGTCCAGAGTTCAAATGATAATGCCCCTTGATGAATTAACATACCCAGCCCATTTTGGGTAAGGCAACCTCTTTCCTTTGCCATTTTAAGTAAAGGTGTTTGCGGTGGATTGTAAATAATATCATAGACAACATGGGTTGAAAAAACCCAATCGGGATTGATTAATAATGGGTCATCCTGATGCATACCGCAAGGAGTAGCATTAATCAATATATCACAATCTGAAATATTCCTTCCAAATTCCTTATCCTTTAACCCTACGGTATCTACCCGTAATTCATGGAAATGATGTTTAATGTCAGCCGACAGCCTTTCTGTCCTGGGTATGTCGATATCCGTAATGGTCATCCGTTTAACATTTAGCTTAGCCAGGGAAAAGCCAATAGCCCGTGCCGCACCACCTGCCCCCAGGATAAAAACCTTTTTATCCGTTGGGTCAACCTTCAATTCCTCTTTTAGCGAGGCGATAAATCCTTTACCATCAGTATTATCCCCGAACAATTTCCCATCCTGAACACAAATAGTATTTACCGCACCAATCATACTTGCCTCTAATGAGAAATCATCCAGGTATTTCATCGCCAATTCTTTATGAGGTATGGTCACATTTACCCCGACTATATTTAAGGCAGGCAAGCCCTTAATCGCTGACTGCAAGTTTTCGGATTTGACCCTGAATGGAAGATAAACAAAATTCAGGTTTAATTCTTTAAAGGCGGCATTGTGCATATCTGGTGAAAGGGTGTAGTCTATTGGGTAACCAATTAATCCTACTATCTTTGTCAGGGCATTGATATTCATTGCGTTTATCGAATTCCTTTTTAAATCATATTAGACAATAGGCTATAGACATTAGACTTAAGACCTTTCTATAAGTCTAATGTCTCTAGTGCTCTGTCACACCTCAATTGATGGATAAACCTTTAGAAAGAAGGTTGAGGTTAAGGTTAAGGTTGAGAAGGAGAGAAGGAAGGAGATTTTT
>SBAY01000091.1 GCA_005239945.1 Nitrospira sp. | reverse complement strand
CCTGCTTCCCCGCAAGACTCGGCACTACCCTGATGGCTAATCTTTGAGTAGGCTGGACTTTCACCAGCTTAACCTGAAAAGCTTTTCTTGGCGCACTCACTGATAAGAACTAATAAACTTGCTCGGCACACTCATTTTAAATCACCTTCCTTTCAATTATATTATACCATATAAATTCTTAAGTTGCAACCATAATTTTTTGCTCGAATAAAAAAATGTTGACATAATAGGTTTTTTAAGGTATAATTTCTTTAGAATAGGAAGGCTGAAGGTGAGGAAGGGAAGAAGACTGAAGGTAAAAGGCTAATCCTTCTTCCTACCTTCAGCCTTCAGCCTATCTACCTTCAGTCTATAGTTTAAGGAAGGAGATAACAGAAGTGGTTTATCAATTTGATAACAGGTCTGCACCAAGAAGTCCCGAGTTAGAGCATTTAATAAAATTAAGGAAGGATAATTTACAGATTCTTCAGAATGAACTTGTCAATAAAAAGGTATTAATCAAATCAAATGTATATTTTGACCGAAAAGAAAGGGCTTATTTAATCAGGGAAGTAAAAGAGGAATCTATAAAAAGTATGGGTAGATTAATCCCAGGATTTCGGCTGGTAAATGATGATTTACCTTTAGAAGAACAACCGGTATTTAAGTATCCTACTTCGTTGATTTCGAAGATAAAAGAAGGAAACAGGAACAAACTTATTCTTATTTATACCACTGAATTAAATATTGACCGTGATTTCCGCCAACTGCATCGGGAAACAAAATCTGACCTGGAGATATATATTTATTATTAGAAAGGAAGGCTGAAAGTAGGAAGAGAAGAAGGTTGAAGGCTGATGGTAAAAAGGCTAATTTCCCTTCCTACCTTTAGCTTTTAGTCTATCTACTTTTAGCCTAAATATGCCGGGATGGTGGAATTGGCAGACACGTACGTTTGAGGGGCGTATGGGGTAACCTGTGCGGGTTCAAATCCCGCTCCCGGCACCAAAAATTTTTAACCATAAAAATTTTCCTTGACTTTTTATTAAATATATGGTATCTTATAATAAAATTATGAATTAAAAATCAAGAATTAAGAATTATTTCCTTGAATTTTAATTCATAATTCATAATTTTTAATTAAAAAAGGGGGTGAAACCATGTTAAATAAAAAAGGATTTACATTGGTTGAGCTATTAGTTGTCATAACTATAATAGCCATTTTGATGATAATCGCAGCGGTAAAAGTACCTCAGATGCTTACACGGGCATCTGAAGCAAAAACAAAGGACCATTTATTTAATCTAAGGGTAGCGATTAATAATTACTATTCTACTAATGCTGGAATTTATCCGCTGAATTTTGATAATCAAGCGGATATTATTGGAGGGCAGCAAGTACCTGCTTTTGTACCGAGTTATATGTCGAAAATTCCAAAGGCAAAACTAAAAGCAAATTTAGAAGACGGTAGCCCATCAAATTCAAATAGTGTAACAGTAATTGATACGGGAAAAAATTTCATGACTACCGCTATAATAGCGACTCAGCCACGAGTAGGGGGATGGATTTATTCTTCAACTACCGGTGAAATTAGAATTAATTGTCTGGTGAAAGATAGTCGGGAAAAGATATATTATTCCTGTTATGGACATGAAGCGAATGAATAAGGAAGAGGGGGAAGGTAGGAAGGCTGAAGGCTGAAGGTAGAGATGAAGTCCTTCTTTCCTTTTTTGCTTCTTCCCTTCCTTGCTTCTTACCTATTTCTTCGTGGTAAAAGGAGTTAAAAATGCCTGCCAAAAAAGAAACCCTGGTTTCAAAAATCGAAGATTTAGAAAAAGAATTGCAGGAAATGACGCAAGAGTTATCACTGGTGTATGAAGAATTGGCATTAGTGTATGATATATCTATGAGCATAGGAACAATACTGAATGTGGATAGATTGCCAATTGAAGTCTTGACTAAGACAATGAATATATTAGAGGTTAAATATGGCTATTTAATGTTATTCGATGATGAAGACTTTAAACTAAAAATTAGAGCGGCTATAGGTTTTGACCCTGAAAAATTAAATAAATTCAGGAATGAATTTAAGGCAGAAGAAGGTATATCAGGTCAGGCTATAAGAGAAGGAAAATATATCATTCAGAGTCATATACAGACCTCAAAAGAAATTCATGAACATATCTTAGGTATTGATAATATCTTATGTATTCCTATGAAATGTAAGGATGAGCCGGTAGGTATAATAACCTTAGGGGATAAACTTTCAGGAGAGCCTTTTTATACCCCGGATGCAAAACTTCTCTATTCATTGGCTACCTTAATTGCCACTACACTCCAAAATGCCCGATTCTTTTGCCAACTCCAGGATTTATTTATTACTACGGTAAGTTCTCTTTCCTCGGCTATCGATGCCAAAGACTCTTATACAGAAGGGCATTCTGAACGGGTAACTGAGTATGCCTTAGATATTGCTAAGGCACTAAATATGGCCGAGCAGGATAAAAATATACTTGAATTATCGGCGAGATTACATGATTTGGGTAAGATTGGTGTCTCTGAGTCTATTTTAGATAAACCCGGTAAGTTGGATGATGAAGAATGGAAAATAATGAAGGCACATCCTCTAAAAGGAGTGAGTATTCTTCAGCCGGTAGAGAATATAAAAGAGACATTGGTAGCTGTTCAACAAGCACGATTACTGGTGCCAAAAGAAGATATAAAAAAGCTTATTCCTGGAATCAAACATCATCATGAAAGATATGATGGTAAAGGCTATCCTGATGGATTAGTAGGAGAGGATATTCCGTTAATAGCCAGAATAATTGCTGTAGCCGATGCCTTTGATGCTATGACCTCTACCAGATCCTATCGTCCTGCGATGACTGAAGAGCAGGCAATAGCTGAATTAGTAAAAAATGCAGGACTTCAACATGACCCTAATATCGTTGAAATGTTCATCCAGGCAAGGAAAAAGAAGGAAATAGAGTAATTAAAAATTATGAATTGAAAATCAAGAATTATTTTCCTTGATTTTTAATTCATAATTTTTAATTTTATTATCCTGTCTGCAACTATGCCCACTATACCCCGGCGTGATAAAAGACGACCTTCCTGTAATAATTCTTTGGCTGAGTTCACCTTATCTTCCCTTATATCTGGAGTTTTTAATACCCCAAGGATAAGTTTAGTTATTTCGTAGGCAGTTCTACCTTCCTGCGATAAGGTAAGTTTGTCTTCCCCTTTACAGACAACAAATTCTTCTCCTGGAGAAGCAGCAAATTCCTTTGGATGTTTGATTGCTTCTTCAAAAGAGAATTCAGGCGCAGGTCTTCGTTTGAGAATATCGGGTTCTTTCTGAATAGCTTCTTGTGTTTTTATGACATCATTTAATTTAAAAATATCTACCATTTTATTTTCTCTCTTAGACCAGTTTGACCAGTTTGACTTGTCTGACTATTTATAACTATGCAATCCCGGTAACAACAAATTTACCCCAAGAAAGGTAAATAACATACATCCAAAACCAATTATAGTTAAATAGGCGGTTTTTTTACCTCGCCAGCCGCGTATGAACCTGGCATGCAGGTAAGCCGCATAGATAAACCAGGTAATTAAAGACCATGTTTCCTTTGGGTCCCAGGTCCAGTATGAACCCCAGGCAGAATTTGCCCAGATAGCACCAGTAATTATACCTGTGGTTAAAGCCGGAAACCCTATAGAAATAGATTTATAACTTAAATTGTCAAGAATATCTAAAGAAGGAAGTCGTAAATAAGCATCTTGTTTTTTTAGTCTTAATGCCTTATCCTGAATGATGAACATTAAACCAAAATTAAAGGCACAGGCAAATGCCCCATAACTAAATATACTCAAACTAACATGAATACCCAGCCAGTAACTTTGTAATGCCGGCACTAACGGTGTGATTTCTCTGGGTAAAAAGTATCCACAAACAAGGATAAAAAAGATAATTGGAATAACAAATACCCCTAATATCTTTAATTTATAACGATATTCGATAAAACAAAAGATAATACTTACCATCCAACCAAAAAAGATAAGGGTTTCAAACATCCCTGACATTGGTAAGTGATTAGCTTCGAATCCCCTAATAACTATACTTAAAGTATGAATAGTTAGGCTTAAAATGGTCAGACCGTATCCATAATTACTCCACCTTTCTTTTTTTGACCAGAGGAAAACAAGATAAAGAATGGCTGAAATGGCATATAAACTAACGGCAAAGTTAAAATATACTAAATTGAACATCAATATCTCCTTTTCCTTTTAGCCACAAAGACACAAAGGCACTAAATTTCAATAAAATTTCCTTTTGTGAAATTTAGTGTCTTTGTGTCTTTGTGGCACATCTTTCCTTATATTTCTCATTTCGCAAAACTCTATTCTTAACTTTAAGCTTTTTTATTCATTGTTCTTAACTTACCCAATGAATTCACTAAATCCTCATATTCCGTGCCATAGATATTTTGCAGGTCTTCCTTGATTTTTTTGGCTAATGCAGGACTTTTACCACTTGTAGAAACGCTAATGGTTAAACTACCTCTTCTTAAGGTAGCCGGAAGAATAAAGTTACATAATTTTGGCGCATCAACCACATTTATTAACAAATTTAACCTTTTAGCATCATCAGCAATCTTAGCGTTAAGTTGCGAATCATCAGTGGCCGCAATCACTAAAAATATTCCTTTCTTTATATCACCAGATTTGTATTCTTGTGGTAAATAAGTTATTTTATTTTTGTTAATTAATTTTTGAAGGGAAGTGTTCATCTTTGGGCTGATGACAATAACCCTGGCACCTGCCTCAAGTAATGATTCAACTTTACGAAAGGCTACCTTTCCTCCTCCTACAACCACACATCGTTTATCCTTTATATCAAGACATACTGGGTAGTAAGTCATATTCATTTTTCCTTGATAATATTAAGAAATTATATCCACAGATTTCACAGCGCAGCAGAGCCGCAACCAAATCCCAACCTAACGGTTGGAAAAGGAGGTTTATCGCTTTAGCCACACCAAGGTATGTCTTTAAAACCTTCT
>SBAY01000296.1 GCA_005239945.1 Nitrospira sp. | reverse complement strand
TTAAAGACATACCTTGGTGTGGTTAAAGCGATAAACCTCCTTTTCCAACCGTTAGGTTGGGATTTGGTTGCGGCTCTGCTGCGCTGTGTCCTCTGTGGTTTAAAATACTCTCCTCCGTTGCAATAAAAGGCTAAAGCCTAAACTCCAAACCAGATTTTAACGGATTTTCACTGATTTTTTATCTATATCAATCCGTCAAATCCGCGAAATCCGTGTTCTATTCCCTTTCTTATTTCATATCTTTCCTCTGAAAATACTCTGTTTTGTTGGAGTTAAAAGGCTAAAGCCTAAATTCCCAATTATTCCCCCTTAAAAAGTTGTAGGGGGGCACATCTTAAATTATGAATTAACAAATAGATTAATTTATAATTCAAGATACGCCCCCCTACCTTTCCCTTATTTATCAACTCCTTCCGAGTTGTTCTACTATCTCTTTTTCCAACAAATATACAGCATAGCGGATTTTTTCGAATTCAAAGCCCAAATTTTCACTTTTTAGTTTACTAACCTCTTCCAAAACCCGGCAGGCCTCTTGAGCCCGACGCATATTTGAAATGACCAAATCTAAGTAATTTCCCCTTTTATCCCTATTTTTGGCTGAGATTGATAATCCTGGGTCAGCTTCACTATCTCTGGATGATAAAAGCAATGAATAATCGGCTAATTGATGATTTAATTCACTGATTTGATGGCGGATTTTTTTTAGTTTTGAGGTTAATTCTTCATTCTCTAAAACAAATCTGGTTATATCTTCTACTACCCTGAGCCCTTCCTTTGCCCGATTTATATTGGCATCGATAATCCGATAGACCTTATCATCCATATTATTCCCTCCTGTGATTCAAACACTGGACATTAGACATCAGACTTCAGACATTCAGATTCTCTTTCTTTTCCTGAGTCCGAAGTCTGATGTCTAAAGTCTATAGTCTACTGTCTGAATCACAGTTATTCCCTCATTCTGGTAAAGGCAGAACCTGCAAAGATACCCACTAAAATACATACAAAGAGGAGTATTACCTTTAGCAATCCAAAGGTAATAATCAACAAACCACATAATAAACCTACCAGAGAACCGATAACCGCTCCAGGGTATTTTGACATTATTTCTATTAATTTATCCCTTAACTCGTTCAATTAAACAACCTCCTTTTTTTAGCAGAGGTCAGAGGTCAGAAATCAGATTTATCAGGTGATACCTTTATATCTGTGCTCTGTGCTCTGTGCTCTGTGCTTTATTCTTTAGTATATTCCACTCCTCTTAATCGTCCACCACGATGGGTAACCTCTTCAACAAACACCTTAATTTCTCGTATATTAGAGATACCGATGGTGCTTTCTAAAGCCTCTTTTACCCTTGATTGCAGGGCAATAGTTGCCTCATTGGCTGGAATTTCAGACCAGAGACTAACAATTAATGAAATTTTCACTCCTTTTCTTTTAATTACTATCTTTGGTTTTATTGTTTTAATAAAGGATTCTTCACTGCTTATCCTTTTAATGAAATCCTCGATGGCTTTTTTGGCCACCCTTACCTCCCCATGAATGGTTTTGTGAATGATAGCCTTTTTTTGTTGAGAGATTTTGGCATCAATATAGAGAATAAGTAGCCCCATAATCCAGAGGCCACAACCAATACCTGCCAGGATTAAATTTGCATTGGGTAATTTCAAGTATTGTTCTAAGAGAACAACATTACTCCATCCCGTAGCCAGCAATAATCCCTCTGTTCCTACTAGCCAGAGAATTAATACATTTATTATCAACCCTGCTTTATTAAAGAAATTCATATCTTTTACCCCCTGAGGTCCTACCTCTTTGTTTTATTTTTTCTCGTCAACCGCAACACCTTGTATATACAGGTTGACTTTAACTGCCTTTAATCCGGTCATATTTTCGACTGCCTTTTTAACATTTTCCTGCACCTTACCGGCAATCTCCGGGATAGATATCCCATATTTAATGATAATAGAGACATCCAGATTTACCTCCTCCTCATTTACCTCTACCTTTACCCCTTTAGTCAATTGTGAACCGGTCAAAAGTTTAGCAAATCCATCAACAATTCCTTCACTCATTCCGGCTACACCTTCTACCTGGGTAGTGGCTACCCCGGCAATAGTAGCAATCACATCATCGCTTACCTTAACAGCACCTAAATTAATTTGTTCCTCCATAGTTTAACACCTCCTCGTATTTAATTAAAAATTAAAAATTATGAATTAAAAATTAAGGAGTTAGGAATTAATTTTCAATACCGATTTCACTGAGTTTTTATTTCCTTTTTCATTTCCCATTTTCTTAATTTTTAATTTTTAATTCATAATTTTTAATTCTCTTTAGACATTAACCACACAAGATAAAAAGTGGGTATGAATATTACCTTTTTTAAATGCCTCGTGATTAAGAATCTTTTGATGTAAGGGAATAGTAGTTTTTACCCCTTCGATGAGACATTCTTCCAATGCCCTGTTCATTCTGGCGATAGCCTCATCCCGGGTTAGCCCATAAGTAATAATTTTAGCAATCAACGCATCATAATTAGGTGGCACGGTATAGTTAGGATAGATATGTGTATCGACTCGGACACCTATTCCACCTGGTAAAATAAGGTTTTGAATTTTACCGCAGGAGGGGGAAAAACCATTATCAGGATTAACGGCATTTATTCGACATTCCAGGGCATGTCCGCGTAAATTAATATCTTTTTTTGAAAATGAAAGTTTTTCTCCTGCGGCTAAATAAATTTGTTCCTTGACTAAGTCGATTCCAGTAATAAATTCGGTAACGGGATGTTCAACCTGAATTCTGGTATTCATTTCAATGAAGTAGAATCTTTTATTTTTATCGAGTAAAAACTCAACTGTCCCTACATTATTATATTTAACCGCTTTAGCCGCTTTTAATGCTATTTCACCCATTCTGGTTCGTAATTTATCATCTATGGCCGCTGAAGGAGCCTCTTCAATCAGCTTCTGATGTTTATGTTGAATAGAACATTCTCGTTCGCCCAGATGAACCATATTTCCATATTTATCGGCTAATATTTGTATTTCGATATGCCTGGGTTCGTGAAGGTATCGTTCGATGTACAAAGAGGGATTTTTAAAAGCCGCATTAGCCTCTGCGGCGGCTAATTCTAAGGCACGCTCTAATTCATCTTTATTCCAGACAATCCTTATTCCTTTACCTCCGCCACCTCCACAGGCCTTTATCATCACCGGATAATCTATCTTTTCGATTATCCGCAAGGCATCCTTAGTCGATTCGATAGGTTTGATAGAACCAGGAATAAGTGGGACACCGGCATGTTTCATCAATCGTCTTGCCTCAAGCTTATCGCCCATCATGGTAATAGTTTGTGAAGTAGGCCCGATAAAATTGATTCCATGACTTTCACAAATCTCTGCAAACTTGGAATTTTCGGCTAAAAAGCCATATCCAGGATGAATAGCCTCTGCCCCTGTAATCAATGCGGCACTGATTATCTGAGGAATATTTAAATAACTGTCCGCACTTGAGGCAGGACCAATACAAACAGCTTCATCTGCATATTGCAAATGGAGCGAATCCCGATCAGCCTCAGAATAGACAGCCACTGTTCTTACGCCTAATTCTTTAGCCGCTCGAATTATCCTGACGGCTATTTCACCACGATTGGCAATCAATATCTTCTTAAACATTTCCTTTTTCCTCTGGTTCAATCAAAAATAGAGGCTGACCATACTCTACCGGGTGTCCATCCTCCACTAATATCTTTTTAATCTCACCTGACACCTTAGCCTCTATTTCATTTATGACACCCATAACCTCAACAGCACCTACTATTTGTGAAGGCGTTATCTTATCTCCAACTTCAACATAAGGAGGAGAGGTAGGGGTTTGGGAACGATAAAAGAAGCCTACCATCGGAGAAGTTAATTTAACCAATTTTAAATCTGGTCCCAATTTCTCTTTTTCAAATTTCTTGATGGGTATCTTTTTTACGGGCAATCCTTCTAATTTAGAGGTAGCAGACCTGAATTTTGCCCCGATTTGAGGTGCTCCCTCTTTGGTAATCTTAACCTTGAATTCCTCATCTTCGAGTTCTAATTCGGCTAAGTTTTCCTTTTCCATAATGGTCATTAATCGCTTGACCCTTTTTAGATCCATTTATCCACCTCATCATACCGAAAAGAAACTATTCTTTGACATAATAAATTCCTCTTTCTTGTTTTAAAATTTGCAAGGTTAGTATACCACAAATAATTTAGTTGTGTCAAGTCTTTTTTTCTGTATTTGCACTGAAAATTCGATATAAGGATGGATGATGATAGTATAGGGTGATAATTGGTTTAGCAGTTCCAAACAAAAAAATCTACTCATAGAGGTTAAATTTGTAAAAAAAAGGTCACCATTGGTTGTAATAAATCAGGGAAAGTTTTGTTATAAAGTTGCTTTATTTAAAACATAGGTGTTTTTTTAGGGACATATTTTTATATCGGATTTTCAGTAGTTTCGTGATTTTGACGAAGTACGATAACAACAGCTTTAATGTACTCCAAATAGTCACTACAATCATTTTGTTCCTTTTTTTGCCATTAAGAATATTTCCTTTGCCAGATTAAAAGCCTCCATTTTCCCATACAAATCCCCAAGAAATTTATAGAGTGTTGAATTTTCAGGCTCCAGAGTAATTGCCTCTAAATACGCCCTTTCAGCATCAACAAATAATCCCTCTTTCTCATAGATATTTCCTAGAAGAAAATAAGTAGTGCTATCATTAGGTTCTCTTGAGCATATCTTCTCATTTATCTCATTTATCTCATTTACTGTCTTAGTACCAAGGATTACAAAATTTACCCTTTCAGATAAGCCTATCGTGGTATCAGTTCCTTCCATCTCTACCTCCCATGAATATAGCTCCCCTGTTTTTAAACTTATCTCTGGTATGGAAGGATATACAGCAGTGGTGAATTTAACATTAGGAATATCCTTCTCAGACCACGATGCCTTTGCCGCCTCTATCTTTTTACTCCACACCTTACTCCATACCTTCTGTGTTCTACAATAAACCACTATTGTGTAATTAACCACATTATCTACCTCCCTCCATTCAAATCTTGGCTGAGTAGTAATGACCTTTGTCCACCTTGGATTTAACAAAATTTCTTCCTTATAGTCACCCATAGCTCCGGCTATAACATCATAGTACCTTTTCGAACTTGAATTAAACTTTTGTTTAAAGAAACTCCATAGCCCTTTTACCGCTTCGAATATAGGCACAGAAATATGGCCTTTTAAGACATTAATCTTAGGAATATCCTTATCAAGAACTAATTTAACATGGGAGTTAGGTTCAATTCTCCTTATAGTATCATCTGAAAGGTAGAGAAAAAGGGTAGAGTATGTTCCTATTGTTTTTAACTCATCTTTGTGATAAAGGAATTCATCGCCTTTTATCTCTTGCCATTTATCCGAATTAGCCTTTCTTATTTTAACCTCTCCTTTTACCCTATTCACCTTGGCCATAGGTTCTTTTGTCTCTGCTCCCAATACAAGTAAAGTCATAAAAAGAATCAACAAAATCAATGAGCTGAGAAATACTGATGCCTTTAATTGAATTAAACTTTTCTCCATTTTTTTACTCCTCCTTTATAAATTTTTTCTCCCTTTTACTTCATACAGCCAAACTTCTTTATCTATCCCTTTTAACTCACTTTGGTTATCCAACTTTTTTACATCTACATAATCTTTAACTAAGGCGTAAGTCCTTTCAGTAATTAGAATTTGTCCCCTTTCTGCTACTCCTCCAATCCTTGATGCCAAATTTACCTCATTACCAATCACAGTATAATCCATTAACTCTATTGCTTTTGACCCTACATTTCCAACAGTTACAAACCCTGTATTTATCCCTATACCAATGTTTATTTTTTCTTTTTCAACACCGATATTTCTTCCTTCGGTAATCCATTTGTTTTGTAATTCTTTGAATTTATCACACATATCAACTGCTGTCAATACAGCCCTTTTGGCATGGTCTTCATACGAAACAGGGTCCCCAAAGAATACCAATATCCCATCTCCTATAAATTTATCTATCGAACCGTCATATTCCTTCTTAGTAATTATCTTTGCCATCTCATCAAAATACTCATTTAGAATTATAACTACCTCTTCAGCTTCAACATTCTTTGAAAATTTAGTAAATCCTCTAATATCACAAAATAGGATAGTAAGTTCTTTCCTTTCACCTTTCAAGGATAACGGATATAATTTTCCTTTTACTTTATGAAGTATATTTTTTTGAATACCTTTTTGCAATTTAGCGATTTCTCTTCCCTTAATTACCAATAGATATGAAAATATACAAATTAAAGGAAATGTTGTCTCTGCTAAATATTTATGTCCACAAAAAAGATAAGAGACAAAAAGAAAGAATATAATGATTTCAAATAATAACACAAAGATAGCCTTAAATGCCTTTAAATGTGTTGTGGTCCATGTGGCAATTAATGTGAGAATAAGTAAGATAATCCAATTGGCTAATCTTCCTAAAGAAGTTATAAATTCCCCTTTAATCATATTATTTAAGCAATTAGCATATATTTCAATACCATACTTCATTCCTAAAGGTGTCCAGAAATAGTCCTTAGCTTCAGGAAACATTTTACCAATTAAAACAATCTTATCTTTAAATCTTCCTTTTGGAAACCTCCTGTCAAGGACTCGTTCAAATGGTTCTTTGGCAAAAGATGCAGATGTATAATCTATCCAGAAAAGATTTTCCCTATCAACGGGAATCTTCATAGCTCCAATTTTAATCTCTTTGCCATTCTTTACCTTGATTGCCTCAGTGTTCATGTTATAATATTTAGTTAAAATCATTAAAGGAAATGAGTAATAAAAACTATCTTCCGACTTTGGGAATACTAAACCAATTCTTGAAAGAGAAGGATGAGAAAGGATATTAATAAAACCTGAAAATGCCTTGTCGCGCAGGATAGGAATAGGCTCAGTAATGTCTTGAAAATCTCCATTACTAAATTTAAGTATAGATGGAAGAATAACATTATCCCCTTTTATTACCTTAGCTAATTTCTTGTCATGCTCCTCACCAAAGGGGTCTTTATAATTCATAATTATATCTATCCCTATTACTTTTGCTCCATCGGCTTTTAAGATTTCAATTACCTTAGCCAATTCAGACCGAGGAAAAGGATGTGACATTTTTTGAATAGTCTGGTCATCAATAGATACAATGATAATTTCTTGTGATGGAAAAAGAGATTTACCAAAGATATTTTCTCTCACCCAGAACCGCCAGCTTATCGTCTGAGACTCAATGAAATTAAAAAATTCTGAATGATGGGAAAAACCTATTATGAAATATAGTAATATAACCCCTAATGCTGTTAGGATATACTTTTGTTTTGTTAATCTAACCATTGAATAATCTCCTTTAGAGTTTTTATCTTCCTTCTTCTGGAGTTATAATTTTACCCCAAAATCTCTCATTTTCAAGTATTTTATCAATCTTTTCCTTACCTGGGATTTCAGGATGAAATTCTGCCGGAGAAGGAAGTTTTACTGGCGGATATTTTTCCCATGATTCGTGAATCTTGATAATTTTAACTCCTTTTTCCCCTTTCTTATATTCTGTTAGTGCCTCAGCCCAGGCTTGGTCGAATGACTTACCTATTATTGTCGATTCAACTGGTATCCATGCCTTATTATCAAAAATTATACATTCATCTTTAGAAATACCCCATATTTCTATTCTTGCCGCATCTATGCCTGTATTAAGAATTAAGAAGGTATGTCCTGGCACTTTCACAAATCCAGTTTCTATCCCAACATTTTCAAGACAACTTGCCAATAAGATTGAGAGTTGTTTACAATCTCCTCCATGTGTCTTTAAAGTGTGTCCAGGGGATTGAAAATAAATCCGCTCATGTATAGGTGTTAAGGCTATAAGCAGGTCATTGGGTGCACTTTCATAAAAGGTAAATCCGTAGGCACCTAAGACATCATAAATAACAGTTGCCGCCTGAAGCCGCTCAGATATTTTCATAATAGGTAGACCATTATAACAAGACCGTATTTTAGAAACAATTTCTACTACTTCTTTATCTTGAGGGTTGACAAAAGTTACTATTCTCTCAAGATAATCATCATCGGGAATTAATAACCAGTAATTAGCCCAAATTTTAAAAGGAATCTTTTCATCTTTTTTACATTCTCTCCTATTTATCTTATATTCAATATTAATGATAGCCTCCTTTGATATATCTTCATCTAATTGGGCTATCTCTTTTTTAAAGAATGCATTTATCTTAATCTCTTTTTCTTCCAGGGGATTAAGAAGTTCAATCTTTGCCTCTATAGGTGAATCCAAATATTCAGAAATATCGATTTTTAACTTAATATCTCTAATTGGAAAATTTGTAGTATTAGTGAGTTTTATTAAAGCAAATGGGGTAATATTTGCATAAGACTTCCAGATAGCTGACATAACACCAGGTATAGAAATATCTAAAATTAGTGGAGGTGTAATTGTTCCCATTGGCAATGAGTATCCTACTCCCAGGCGATGTGTATTTCCCAACTTACCATAAGGTAGATAAGCATAATCAAGATTATAAAATCTAAATCCTGCACTAAATCCTGTAAGTCCATTTAGTCTCTCGCTTCCTTTATTATACTCATATCCTCCTCTTAAGGCAAACCAATCTATTGGCATATATTCTGTCCCAAGATGTAATTTGGGCTCATTTTCAAAGGGTAGGTCTAAATCTAAGGCTACAGTTATTCTGTTATTTTTCCAGGCTGTCCCAAGTTTTAAATTTCCTGGTAAATTAACACCACCTAACTTACCACCCATATTCTGAAGATTAACTCCAAAAGTAAGACTTCCTCTTTTGTATAGTCCACCTAAATCGAAAGCAAAAGTATTGGCATTATCATCCGCTAATTTATCCTGGATATATTTTAAACTACCGCCAATGGCTAAATTATTTCTTATTTCCTTACTATAAGTTACCCCAAAGCTTAAATCAGAGGCTTTTAAATATCCTATGGGGTCAATTGTAGGTTCGATTCTTTCTTCAATATCCCTAACTGTCAAAAGATTTATACTTCCTCCTAAAACTCCACCCCAGATAGTAGGATAATGGACATATCCTAAGAAATGCTGGTTAATATCTTGAGATAAATCGTTATAAGTAAGAAAAACTTCTCTTTTTTCTAATAATTGTGTTAATCCTGCTGGATTCCAATACAGAGCGGTAGCGTCATCTACTATAGCACAAAAGGCACCTCCCATAGCTAATGCTCGTGGTCCTACCCCTATCTTCAGGAAAGCCGCAGGGGTCGTCTTACCTGCCTTTGAATACACCTCTCCTGCTGACAAGGTTAGAAGGAAAGCTATAAAAATTATCATGTTTAACTTTCTAATTGCTAACATTTATATTTCTCCTTTTCAATTTTAACTTGACATATCTCTCACTTTAATATATAATACATTTTAGATGTGGGGGAGTAGCTTAATTGGGAAAGCTCATGCCCGTCAAGTATGTTGATGCGGGTTCGAATCCCGTCTCCTCCACATTCATGAGGGATATAATAGTTAAAGGGCATGGATCATTATATCTCTCAAAAATTAAATTAAAAATAATACTTGACAAATTTTATTCTTTATGGTATCATAATAATGACGGGCATGAGTAGTTTTTAAGCTACTCTTCTAAAGAGCAAGAAATTCAGTTTTCTTGCTCTTTTTACTTTATTTTTTTCACTTTATCGGTAGTTTCGTAATTTTTAATGGTCTAAAACTCCTTGAAAACACCTTACCTTTACCCACAAGTTATTTTTCCTGAGTTCCGTTAGGAACATAATAGCGGTAGCAAATAACCATAGACAAACCGAAAGTTCCATAGGAACGACATATTTTATTGGAATTTTTTTATCTTTTGAATGTAGAATGTAGAATTATGAAGTCTTGCTTTTCTTCGACATTCAACATTCTACATTCGATATTCCGTTTTATGGAAACTTTTGACTAATGTTTACTATATATCATGCCTACGGCATTTATGCTTGTGTCCTATCTATTTCTACCCATATGTTGTCCCTCTGGGACATGTATTGGACATTTTTCATTGAACAGTTCCTTATTTACTTCCTCTTACTTGTGGGTAAGGGTAAGTTTATTAAGGGGGAAGGGGAAAATAGACTAACCACGAAGGCACAAAGACTCTAAGGAACTAAAAATTATAGGTTAGGTAGAGAAGGTTAACTCTTTGTGTCTTAATGTCTTGGTGGTAAAATTCTTTCCCTCTTTTCCTTATTCCCCCTTAATAAAGAGGGTTAGGGGGTTGTTACTCCCCTTTTCCCTTACTTACACTTTCTCTACCTGAATAGTTACCATTATTTAATCACCATTACCTTTTTAACAATCGTCTTTCCGCCACCCTTAAATACATAGACATACACCCCTCTGGCTATATCCGATACATTCCAGTCTTTCTCATAATAACCATCCACTATTTTATCATAACCTTTGAGAGTATCTACCCATTCATAGCTAATATCATAAATATCAATGGTAGCATTTTCAGGATTCTGACACCACCATCTAAAAGTAGTCTTATTGCCTCTTGCTGGATTAGGGTAATTGAAAACAAATGGCTCTTTAACAGGAGTAATCTTCTCTAATTTAAAATCAACTATTATAGTTGTAGTCCCTACAGATACATAGTTACTTTGAGTTTCATATCCTGCCTTTGATGCCTCAATAGTATAACTACCTACAGGTATATTCGTTATGGAATAGGTTCCATTTATATTAGTAGTTGCACTCCCCTTTAAATTGCCATCTAAAAATGCCTTTACAATTACTCCAGGAATAGGTGTTATTCCATCAGATTTAGTAACAGTACCATAGATAGAGCCAATGTCTAATTCAGCAATTGTTAATTCATCAAGATTATTTTCATACCCATCTGTTGCAGTTGCGTAACCATCAGATACTGAAAAATACAGGTCGTAGGTACCTGTTCCCTGATTATCTGGTGGGTCCCAATCATAGCTTGCAGTATATGTTCCTCCTCCATCAGTTATTTCTAAATCACCTTCAAGATGTCTTTTGTTATCCACAAGTATTGTCTCTGAACCATTTGAATCTCTAACCTTGAAAGTAACGGTAAAAGAAGCTACTGGTGGTGAATCAATGTCGTAGAAGGTAGCAGAGATAGTTGTTGTCTCCGGTCCTTCTCTAATAACAGTACCTGGATTAGCCGTAGTGTCATTAGTTCCAACCGTAGGTAGTTGATTTGTAGGTGTACCCATGAGTACAAATGCCGAGAAATGTGGTGTTGAGGCAGAGACAATATTAGTTGTCGGAGCTACCTCTGAATCAGGTAATCCTACCCACTTTTCATCTTTCTCATCTAAGATAAACATTACTAAAGTATCTTCTTTGATAGTTGTCCCATCAACTATACCATCCTGGTCAGTATCTGGATAGGAAACGGTGATAATTGGGGAAATTAATAAGGTATCGGTTCCCATTGGATTATCTTCAGCATCGTAGATATTCAATTCTTGCATTGAATTGGAGATAGATTTACGAATATGCTCTTTTTTAATAGCCGCAGTAATAGTCGCTGCGTTAACCCTTTCAGGTTTATTTAACGGGTCAAGGTTTATAGATAAGTAATAATCTTTCTTGAAGATATTAGGTGGAATAACCACTGTGATTTCCCCCTCGAGTACTACTCCTATTCCCTCTTTCTCCATTAGAATCAAAAATTCCCTGGTCAAAGTTCCAACTCGGGCATCTAAATTAGTAACTACTACATCCCACTTGCCAGGTTTAGCTCCAGTCAAATCAAAGGTAGTAGTGATAGTAGTAACACCTAACACTTGTGTATTTGTGCCATGAATATCAGCTTGTTTTTGTCTACTAAGTTTTGCCTTTGCCCCTTCTTGAAAGTAAGAGCCACAAATAGTAATACTTATAGTGCCAGTATTTAAACCACTCTTTGGAGTGATGCTGTTTACTTTTGGTGACAATGTAGGAGTACCTTGATACTCATAAGCACCAATGTCAACATATTCACTCACCTTTCTGGGTTTACCATCAGCATCAATACTGATATAAAAAATTACAGTGTCTGTACCAGCATCTATGCAGGGTGAGGTTGTTCCAAGGTGGTAGTCGTCTCCTCCAATGAATTGTGGATTCTTTAAAATGTCATGTGAACCACCAGAGCAGCTAGAGTATTCATATACATTCATATATAGACAGTTGTAGTCGATGATTGGAAAAGATAGGTGGGAACGGATACCAATGAAATTTTCTGTTATTATGTTGTTACTGATGGACCCCGAGGAGTTATTGTCATACATGATGCCATACCAGCTATTCTCTACTATTGTATTGTTGATGATGATAATTGCCAAAGAGTTATCACACCAAATGCCATGGGTATTCCTTGTAATTATGTTATTTATAATGGTTGGTGAGGAGTAGCAGGCGTAGATACCACACCACCTATTCCCTGTTATCATGTTGTTGGTGATAGTTATAGTTGCTCCATTTATGCAGGATATTCCAGAGCCATCAGGCAAACTCCCTTTTGCCCCGGTTATCTTAAACCCGGAGATAGATGCACCATTTGTAGCAGTGCCATCAAAGGTTACAGCGTTTGTATCACCAAGATTTGTGATATCAATTATCGTCTTATCAGAACCTGTTCCTACCAACGCAATCTGTTTGTTGATATAGACCGCTTCCGTATAAGTCCCGGCATCAACCGATACCGTACCACCTTCAAAACATCCAGTTATCCCTTCTTGAATGGTGTTATAGGGATACTCAGATGTTCCAATCTCAATATTAGTCGTGTTATCATCATCCACATAGACAAAAGTAGCAGTAGCTAAGGCAAAATTCACTCCTGATGTTTCCTGACCAGTCTTAACCACTATATCTGTATATAAACCGTAATATCCAGGGGCACGAACTACCACTGTGTAGATACCTGCTAAAAGGGTAATAGTATAACTCCCACCAGCATTTGTCGTAGCACTTCCAATAGTAACCATTCCCTGTAATGCCTTTACTAAGGCACCCTGGATAGGGGTTATTTTGTCAAGTTTAGTCACTTTCCCAGAAATGGAGCCAGTTCCTTCAGCTCCTACGTTGTCGCTCATAATTGTCAACTCATCAAGGTTGTTTTCATACACATCAGTAGCTGAACCCATCCCATCAGATACCCAGAAGCATAGGTCATACAATCCCAGTGTCTGGGTATCAGGTGGATTCCAGCTCCAACTTACCGTGTAAGTTCCACCCTCTTTGGTTATCTCCAGTCCTCCCTGACCATGTTTCAAACCATCAACAAGTATCACCTCCCTTTCGTTATCTGGCTCTCTGACTTTGAATGTAACCGTAAAAGAGGCTATTGATGGTAAGTCAGAATGATAGAATTTAGCTGAAATGGTTGTGGTGGCTATCCCTTCTCTAATCTAATGACAGCATTCGGATTGGACGCAGTAGTCCCGGTGGCAACTGACAGCAAAGGTGTCCCCATAAGTACAAATATCGAGAAATGTGGTGCTAAAGCAGAAACGGTATTACTTGCGGTATCAACTGTCGAATCAACTAATAATTCCCATACTTCTTTCTTATCATCCAGGATAAACATGGCTAAAGTTTCTTCTCTGATATTTGTACCATCAACTACACCATCATGGTTAGTGTCTTGATAAGAGATAGTGCTAATTGCAGGAATTAATAAGGTATTGGTGCCAAGTGGGGTATCATCTCCATCATAGGTATTAAATTCTAAGATTGAATCAGATACCAATTTACGGATATACTCTTTTTTATTAGCCGCAGTAATAGTTGCTGGATTTACCCTTTCAGGTTTATTTAACGGGTCAAAGTTTACAGATGGGTAATAATCTTTGTTAAAGATATTAGATGGAATAACCACTCTAATTCCATCCTCGGTTACTGTCCCTCTTTTCCCTTTCTCCATTAAAATTCTAAAGCCCTTGGTTAAGGTTCCAACTCGACTATCTAAATTAGTAACGACTACATCCCATCTCCCGGGTTTAGCCTCTGTTAAGTCAAAAGTAGTAGTGATAGTAGTAGCGTTTGCTACTTGAGTATTTGTCCCATAAATATCAGCCTGTTTTTGTCTACTAAGTTTTGCCTTTGCTCCTTCTTGAAAGTAAGAACCAACAATAGTAACACTTATATTACCGGTATTTAAACCACTCTTGGGAGTAATACTAATTACCTTTGGTGGTAATGTAGGGGTACCTTGATACTCATAAGCACCGATGTCAACATGTTGGCCTACCTTTCTGGGCTTACTATCAGCATCAGTCGTGATATAAGAAAGTACGGTGTCTGTGCCAGCATCTATGCAAGGGGAGGTGGATTGTAAGTGATAGTCGCCATTGCCGATGAATTGGGGATTAGCGGAGATGTCATGCGTTCCAGTGCCGCAGTTATAGTAATTGTAATTGCCGCCTGGGCCATTACCCCAGACATTGTTGTAATCAATTGGAGGATTAGAATATGCATCATCACAGTAGATGCCATAGTAACTTGCGTTTGTTGTGCCATTTTTTGTGATTATGTTGTTGGTAATAATTGGTGAGGAGTTATCAAAACAGAAGATACCACCCCAACCATTCCCTGTGATTGTATTGTTAGTAATGGTCGGAGAAGAATATCTCTGGCAGCCGATGCCACGATGGCCATTCCCTGCTATTGTGTTGTTGGTGATAGTTGGGGAGCAAGAGGAGCAACAGTAGATACCAGCACAGTTATTCCTTATTATTATGTTGTTGGTGATGGTTGGAGAGGAGTTATGAACACAATAGATGCCGTGCCCACCATGCAAGCCATTCTGTGTTATTGTGTTATTAGTAATGGTCGGAGAAGACTCGTTGCAGAGGATGCCGTGACTGCTATTGCCTGATATGGTGTTGTTGGTGATGGTTGGGGAACAGAAATACTCGCAGCGGATACCACACCAGCCATTTCCTGTAATTGTGTTATTGGTGATAGTTGGGGAGGCATTATCCTTGCAGTAGATGCCAGCCTTTCCATTCCCTGTTATTATGTTGTTGATGATAATTGGATCTGCATAATTTTTGCAGTATACACCATGGCCTGCTCCTGTTATCTTGAATCCAGCTATAAAAGCACCATCTGTAGAAGTGTCATCAAAGGTTATAGTATTTGTCTCTCCAAGTCCTGAGGCATCAATAGTTGTCTGGGTTGCCCCTGCACCAATCAAGGCAATCCTTTTAGTTATAGTGATAGCTTCTCTATAAATCCCCGCCGCAACTGAGACCGTGCCATCAACTGGGCAGGCGATTATCCCTGCCTGAATGGTAGTATAAGTTCCTATTATCTTTCCTAAAGAATCATAGACAGTAACTAAACCAGGAGCATAAGTTACTACCACCTGCCTTGTAGTCGTATCTGTTGCACCAGCAGTATCCTTAACTTCCAGAGTAATGGTCTTGGTACCTATAGTAGTGTAGGTATGAGTAGCTGTTTTGAGGGTAGTGTAAGCTGTCCAGGTGCCACCATCCTCCCATCTCCATCTTACCATTAAAGTAGCTGTCCCATCTTCAGAATCATAAGAATTAAAGGCATCTACATGGAAAATAGTGCTTACTGTTCCTGTAGGTGGAGTAACAATAAAAGAGGCTACAGGGGGTGTATTAGGTTTAGGGGTTATACTCAGGGATAGTGTCCGGGTAGCAGTTTGAGTAGGGGAGCTTGAATCAGTTACCTGGACAATGAAGTTTGAAGTGCCAACGGTAGTTGGTGTACCGAAGATGACACCTGTTGAACTCCCCAAAGAGAGACCGTCTGATAAAGTTCCTGAACTAATAGACCAGAAATATGAAGGGATTCCATGACTGACAGATAGTGATTGATAGTAAAATAAACCAGCATAACCGTCAGGTAAATCGGTAGTGATAATGGTTAATGTAGGTGTGCCTTGATACTCATAAGCCCCCATATCTACAATGCTATTGACTATACGAGTTTTGCCGTCTTTGTCTTTATCGGGAAGTCCAGAGGCTGTATTTGTGCCTTTGTCTATGCATGGGGATGTAGATTGAAGATGATAGTCGCCACCATCAAAATCAACAAATCGAGGATTGAGATTGAAGTTACCTTCATAACCTGCCATAGTGTTTAACCATTCTATGGTCTTGAGCTCGTTGTCACCTTTATCATAATAGTCTCCTGCTGAGTTATTAAAGAAACAGTTGTGATTTGTGGGAGGAGCAGCATTGACGAACTCCTCTTTTATTCCATAGGTACTACTTCCAATGATATTGTTGGTAATAGGGGGAGAAGACCCTTGCTGGCACAAAATACCACTCAAAGTATTTCCTACAATAGTGTTGTTGGTGATAGTTGGGGAAGAGGCAGATGTACAAAGAATCCCATCGTTATTTTCTTTAATGATGTTATTGATGATTTTTCCAAAAGAACTACCATAGTAGTAAATACCATACTTGCTTCCTGCAATGATGTTGTTGGTGATAACGGGGCTTCCACCAGAGGAGATAAAGATGTTACTATTAACATTGTTAATAATAGTGTTGCTGCCGATGGTGTCACCACCACCACCAATAATACCTATGTTGTTTTCTGTAATAATATTGTTGGTAATAGTCCCATATCCCAAGCAGTTGATACCATAAGAAGTGTTGTTTGAAATGATATTATTGGCAACTATGGGTTTGTCACTACCAGCAGACCAATAGATGCCAGTGTTATTTCCTTTAATGATGTTGTTGATAATAGTTGAACGGAAGTGATAAGATTCACCAGGAGAAATGATACCATAATCATTATTAATAATAGTATTGTTAGCGATATTTGGGGAGGATGTATCGCCGCAGACGACACCACCCCAGTTATTTCCTGTTATCTGATTGTTTATGATTTGCGGGTCTGCACTATTAATACAGTATATTCCACTCCCATAAGGATAAGTAGTACCTGTTGCCCCAGTAATCCTAAAGCCAAATATAATGGCACTATCTGTAGAGTTCCCATCAAAGGTTACCGTATTTGTCCCAAGCCCTTTAGCATCAATCGTTGGTGTTCCTACCCCAACTAATGCAATCCCCTTATTGATATAAACCGCCTCCGTATAAGTCCCAGCCGCAACAGATACCGTGCCGCCTTCTGGACATTCCTCTATCCCTCTCTGGATAGTATAATAGCTCCCAACAAAATTTCCGCTGGTATCATATACAGTAACTGTTGGCGTTCCCTGAAACTCATAAGCACCTATGTCAACTCTGCCATTTTTTATGCGAGGCTTACCGTCTTTGTCCTTATCAGGAATACATGGAGCTGTGTTTGAACCTTTGTCTATGCAGGGTGAGGTTACCTGAAGGTGATAGTCGCCATTTCCTATGAATTGGGGATTAGCAGAAATGTTGCCTGTCCAACCTGCGGTAGTGTTCAGCCATGTAACTGTTTGTGGCGTTGAGCATTCATCAAAGTAATCTCCAGAGGTATTGCTGTGGAAGCAGTTATGGCGGACAGAAGGATCGCTGTCAGCACTACCCTCATATATCCCATAATAGGTATGGCTTCCAATGATGTTGTTGGTGATGGCAGGAGAAGAGGAATGGCAGTAGATGCCATAGTCTCTATTCCCTGATATGGTGTTGTTGGTGATGGCGGGAGAGGAGGAGGAATTGCAGTAGATGCCAAAGTTGCTATTTCCTGATATGGTGTTGTTGGTGATAGCAGGAGAGGAGGAATCGTGGCAGTAGATGCCATAGTTGCTATTCCCTGATATGATGTTGTTGGTGATGGCGGGAGAGGAGGAGGAATTGCAGTAGATGCCAAAGTTGCTATTTCCTGATATGGTGTTGTTGGTGATGACGGGAGAGGAGAAATAGCAGTAGATGCCATAGTCGCCATTCCCTGATATGTCGTTGTTGGTGATGGCGGGAAAGGAGACGAAATTGCAGTAGATGCCACAGCTGTTATTCCCTGATATGGTGTTGTTGGTGATGGCGGGAGAGGAGGAATCGCAGAAGATGCCGTAGCTATTCCCTGATATGATGTTGTTGGTGATAATGGGAGAAGAGGACTTGCAGTTGATGCCACAGATGCTATTCCCTGATATGGTGTTGTTGGTGATGGCGGAAGAGGAGGAGGAATCGCAGAAGATGCCACGGACATTCCCAGATATAGCATTGCTGGTAATAGCAGGGCTGCCATTACTGCAAAATATCCCACAGCCATTAGGAAAATCACCTGTTGCCCCTTTAATAGTAAAATTTGATATTGAGGCATTATTAATAGCTGTGCCCGCAAAACACACCGTATTTCTATTGCTAATTCCTGCTGTAGTGATTATCGTAGAATTAGTTCCTGCACCAACCAACGCAATCCTTTTGTTGATATAAACCGCTTCGGTATATGTCCCAGCCGCAACTGATACTGTCCCGCCTGTTGGACAGGCATTTATCCCTGCCTGAATGGTAGCATACGCCCCTACAAAGCCTCCTGATGCATTATGCACTGTTACTGGTAATGGAGTAGTAATAGCAAAAAATTCACAAGCCCACCTGTTGGTTATCAGCCCATGTGCCCCCACAGTCTTTGTCCCAACTGACTGGCTATCTACCACAAAGGCAGTTGTAAATACACCATTTGCTCCAGTGGTAATAGCAGCAATGCTTACGGTTGTCCCCATGTTTATATTGATAATTTCGTTTGCACCAAAACCATTGCCTGATATGGTTACCATTGTGCCAACGGTGCCAGATATGGGGGTAATAGCAATCTATGCTGGCTGGAGAGCAGATTGATACTCATACGCACCCATGTCAACTATGCCATTTACTATCCTTGGCTTGCCGTCTAAATCTGTTGCAATAGTGCCTATTGCCGCATTTGAACCAGTATTTATGCAAGGAGAGGCTGTCCCAAGGTGATAGTCGTTAGTTCCTATGAATTGGGGATTAGCAGAAATGTTGCCTGTCCAACCTACGGTAGTGTTCAGCCAGGTAACTGTTTGTGGCGTTGAGCCTTCATCATAGTAATCTCCAGGGGTATTGTTATAGAAGCAGTTATAGCGGACAGAAGGATCGCTGTCAGCATTCTGTTCACATATACCATAATTACTGTTTCCTGAGATGATGTTGTTGGTGATAATAGGAGAAGAGGAATCGCAGTAGATGCCTCGGCCATTCCCTGATATGGTGTTGTTGGTGATAGCGGGATTTGAGGAGGACTGGCAGAAGATGCCATAGATGCTATTCCCTGATATGGTGTTGTTGGTGATGGCGGGATTTGAGTAGTAATAGCAGTAGATGCCATAGCTGCTATTCCCTGATATGGTGTTGTTGGTGAT
>SBAY01000187.1 GCA_005239945.1 Nitrospira sp. | reverse complement strand
TTATTTTATAAGTCTTTGTGAACTTTGTGAAGATTCTTTGTGTCCTTTGTGGTTAAAGATACTGCGATAGAATAGATGGCTATAGTGCTTAAGTCAGTGTCATTCGGTATAGTGCCCTTTTTATTGACCGCTTATATTCTTTTCGATATTCTTTACTTTCATATATGTCTTGATAACAAAAACTAATGTGACTATGGGAATACTCATAGATACAACTATAAGTAATATGTAGCCGATTATGAGTCCAATGTATTCCTCCATTTTGATCACCTCCTTATAGAGAAAATTAAAAATTGAGGAAAGAGAAAAATGGTTTTCAAGCCATAATTTTTAATTTCCTTCTCTCTTCTATCTAAATTTTACTTCTTTTTCATCGATAAAAATCTTACCTACCGAGGCATATCCTTGCTTATCAATAGATAATTCTACTTTTACTCTTTTAGCGGACATTTCTGCCTCTATATACCTTCCTTTTCCTTCAGGAACAAAATAACTTTCTATTCCATAAACCACATCTATAAAATCTGATGAGGAATGATTAATAGACCCTTTAATTATCACCTCATTTGGAGCCGCATTCTTAATATAATTAAGGTCTACTTGAACTGCCTGCCAATCTTCACCTACCTTTGCCAGCCGAACAAAGACCTTTCGTCCTTTACCAAGATAAGTATCTCCATGTTCTATCTTATTCAAATCTATATGTGAAAATTCATAATTTAGATTTATATAATCACCCATAAAAAGGCTTCTGGGGTCTACTGGAACCGTCTCGACAACTATTTTTACACCTTGCCGGATACTCATTTCCTTTTCGGCTACAATAGAAAATAGAAATAATATCTGAAGTAAAATCGCTATAAAAATTAGAATTTTTTGTTTCTTATTCAATGATAGCCACCTTATCCTTATTTTTTTCAAGCAGAATTCCCACCACTAATATCACAATTCCAGCAAAAACAAATAAAATAGATTTATAGAGCAAACTCCACTCTAATTCAAAATACCGAGTACCGACCAATATTAGCAAAAATATAAAAGAAAGTAATTTTAAATATAACTCACGGCGTCGGTATCCAGACACTAAACAGGTTATAAGTAAAGACACATAGAAAAGATTTATAAAGAAGGTGTACCAAAAACCTATAAGTTTATTTGAAAAGATTAAGAATAAGGTGATTGGTATGATAAATAAAATGGGTGTAATGATTCTTTCTTCAGAAAGCATACCCTTTTTTTGAAGTGGATATTTAAATCCGACTATATATTTATAGAGAAATAAACCTCCAACATAAAAGAAGAAGGTCAGCAGCCAGAAGTCAAAGGAGGTAAGAAACTTATAATAATCAGCGAAACTCTTACTAATGTAATTAGAACTAAATGTGTAAAGAGAAATAAATATTATTAGCAATCCAAAGAACCTAAACACATCCCCTGAGGTTTTATCCTCAAATTTTGAGATATAAGTCCATCCTAAGACAAAGCATACGGCTCCATATATTAGAAAGAGTAAGAGAATCATCAATGGTTGTTCCCATTTAATCAGACAGAAAGGAAGCCAGAGAACAAAATAGACAAGTGAGAGATTAAAGAGCATTCTGGATTTACTAAAGTACCAATGGGTAAGTGAAACCAGGATAACAGGAAATAGAGTCGGAATCAAGGAAGGTTTTGTCTTAGGCATTATCAAAATATATAGAGCTGAGGCTAAAAGGTAGGGTTGGAGCTTGTTTATTATGATACCTGTCCTATCCAGATATTCTTTGTTGATTAATGTTTTAATAAGTAGATTGCCTATTAAAAGCACACTGCTACATATCCAGAAAGATATTGATAGTCTCCCCAGGGTTAAAGATTGAGAATCTATTTCAATTAAACCAAAAAAAGGCATGAGAAAGATAACCATCGAAAATATGGTCGTTCCGGTATAAAGATAGATTCGGCGATATTCTTTAAGGTGGTCTTTGAATAGATGAAGGTTTGAGGCAGATAAAAGAATTATTCCATAGAGAGTAAGGGGAAGGAATAGATAAATCGATATATCCTTCTCAAACCAAAATATATTATTAATTAAGAGCCAGACCCCGCCGGTTATGATACAAATAGTCAAACCAACTTTGGATTTTAAATAATACGATAGTGGACCAAGAAGTCCTAATAAAATGAAAAGAAATGGAAGATGCGGTTTCTGAACTACAATGGATTCTTCTATGGTCCAAAGAATAAACAAAGCAATTGCTAAAAAATAATTGAGTTTTGATTTTATCACATATGCAAAGGGAATAATGCCCAGAGCCCATAAGAATACGCCGGTAGGAAAACTGTGGTGGATATGATACATTTGAACAACCAACCAGATTCCGGCACCATACAATATGTTTCCCAGAAAGATGAAATTGAATCCAGCCTTTTGAAATTTTGGTCGATGTGATAATATAAAAAACCCGGTAAGGTGAGCTGAGACAATCATAGCGATAATAAGAATCAATTTCGTGAAATTCGGTATCTTTGGCCAATTAAAAGCAACAAAGGAAATTACCCCCAAACCAATAAGAGAGGCTCCAATCGTCTCTAAAGTTGCCATTAAATTCGTAGATGGCTTCCCTTTAGGAAGAGGAACAATGTCTTCTTTTGGCCAGACATATAGATTTGTAATACTATCTTTTTGGTTTTGATTTAAAATATCCTTCTTGACCCAAATATCCAATTGTCCTTTAAGCCAATTCGCTAAAAACAATGATAATCTTATTTTTTCTTCAGAAGTTTTATCTTCCATTTTTTCCATTCACCTGTTTCACTTTATACTCTACCCCTTTAAAATGAAGTTTCGGAATATCTAAGGAAGACTGAAGAAAGGCTAGGCTGAAGGTAGGAAGGGCAGCCTTCAACTTTTCTCTTCCTACCTTCAGCCTTCAGCCTAACAACTTTCAGCCTTCCTTATACTATTTAGGTAATATAACCACCCTTCTATTTATTCCCTCTCCGCGACTTTGTGTTGTTATTCTTGGATAATCTTGTAATGTTGAATGAATAATGTAGCGTTCTTGAGGAATCATTGGTTCTAATTCAATTTCCTGTCTTGTCTTAAGGACATCTTGAGCTGACCGCTGGGCTAAATTGATAAGTACCTCACTTCGCCGTCTGCGATAGTCTTCAGTATCTACAACAAACCTTTTTCTAATCTCAACCCCACCCTTATTAACCATCAGGGTAATAATGTCCTGGAGGGAATTAAGTGTTTGACCGCGTTTGCCAATTAAAATAGCCGCATCCTCTGTTCTAATTTCTAACTCCACTGTTTCTTTTGTCTCTTTGGCTATTACCTCTGCCTTTATATCCATTAACTCTAAAATCTTAGTTAATATTTCTTTACTCTTGCTTTTTAAATCCCTGCTTTCATTATCTTCCTGTAGACTCACCTTAACCTTAACGGATTTTGATGAGCCAAAGCCAAACAATCCCTTGTTTTCTGTCTCTTCCATAACCTCTATCTTTACCTCATCCTTTGATACACCCAATTCCTTTAATGCCTTCTTCACTGCTTCATCAACCGTTTTTCCCTTTCCCTCTACGAATTTCATCTCTTTTTACCTCCTATTTATTTAGGATAGGTAGAAAAAGGTAATCGGTATCTTGATTATCTGATAACCATTCACCGATTACCTCTCTCTACTTTTCTATCCCTTTATTAATCAAATACTGCTCAGCAATGGTAAGTATATTCTGAACCGACCAATATAGAACCAAACCAACTGGAAAATTCAAAAACATAAATGTAAAAACTATAGTCATTATTTGCCCCATTTTAGCCTGTTGAGGGTCTGTGGCTGGGGTCATCTTTTGCTGAATAAACATCGTTGCCCCCATTAGAATGGGAAGAATATACAAAGGGTCTTTTAAAGACAAATCACTCCAGATGAGAAAACTTGCCCCTCTTAATTCTATGCTTTTATTCAAGGTAGTGAACAAGGCAAAGAATACTGGCATTTGCAAGAGTATGGGCAAACAGCCTCCCAGTGGATTAACCTTGGCTCTTTTATAAAGTTCCATCATTTCACGATTTAAAGTCTCTTTATCATCTTTGTGTTTTTCCTTCAACTTCTCTAATTCAGGCTGGAGTATCTTCATCTTCTTTTGCATATCCTTCATCACCTTAAAATTCTTCTTAGTCAATGGATGCAGTAAAATCTTAATAATAATGGTTAAAAGGATAATAGCCAGTCCATAATTGTGCGTCATTTCATAAAGTTTCTTTAAAATAAAGTGAATTACTCCAGCTAACGGGTCTATCCCGGTCAATCTATCTGCCCCAAAGGTTAATGATTTCAGGATTTCCATATCCTTAGGACCACCATAAACCTTAAAATTAAAAGATTTAGTTTGATAAGGCAATAGATTTATTTTAGGGATGGCTAAACTCATTATCCGCTGTCCATCGATTCTTTGGATAAATATAGCCTTTTCGACAAACTCATCCGGTATTAAAATATTCAGGAAATATTGACTCTCCTGGGCTATCCAATTAATCTTACCCTCCTTTACCCTGACGGAATCCTCTGGTTGGACAGGTGGCATTAACCCGAGGCCGGACAAGATTCCATCCATGATACCTGGAGCCTTATGGGTAATCTTATCCATTTTACCATTAATAAAACATAACTGGGCAAGTATGGTTGAATGGGCGGTTGTGCCATAACGAGGGTTAGGAGGTGAGTTCCACTGCAAGGTTAAATCCTGTGCTTTCAAAGGGAGCGATGAACTATTGATTACCTTTATGTTGACATCTACCGCGTAGGAATCGGGATAAAAGGAAAATTGTTTGATTACCGAAATCTCTGGCATAGTCGGGTTTGTATAGACAAATTCTTTTATGCCCCCGTCCAGGACAGAAAAATCAGTGGCCATAAATTCCTTATTGTTTAATAAAACCGTTAATGGCTTAGCTGGAGAATTGATTAACTCTACGAATTCCTTACCCTTTTCCTTGAATTTGAATAACTGCCAACTGTCAATTTCCCCTGCCGGATTTAATCTTACCTTCATCACATTAGTTTTAAGTATTAATTTTTCTTCCTTAATTTTTAATGTGGGGAGGTCTCTTTCTTCAACAGAGTCTTCAACAGGAGTTTCTTTGACGATTTTCGATGGTGGGGCAGGTAGAATCTGCTCCTGCTTTATTTGTCCCTTCTCTACTTCTTTATAATAAAATAAATTATATAAGAACAGAACTAACGCTGATAAAACAATAGCCAATACCAATCTTTTTTCCATAACTATTTCCTCTAATCGTTTATAGTTTATCATTTATAGTTTATGGTGTATGGTTGATAAACGATACACCATAAACTATAAACGATTTTTAATTCTATACAGGGTCGTAACCACCAGGATGAAAAGGATGACATTTAAGAAGTCTCTTGATAGCCAGCCATAATCCCTTGAACATCCCATACCTGGTAATTGCCTGATAAGCATACTGAGAACAACCTGGGAAGAATCTACAGGTTGGAGGAAAGAGAACCGAAATATAGTCTTGATATATTTTAATCAGAAGAAGTAGCCCCCTTTGAACCTGAACTAAACTTCTCTTTATCACCTTTGACCAATCCTGCCTTTTTAAATAATCTTAATAATTCTTGTTCTATTTCTTTAAAACCAAGTCCTGCAGATTCCCTTTTAGCCATAACCACCAACTCAATTCCCTCAACTAAACTATTTTTATTCAATCGATACGCTTCCCTTAATAATCTCCTGACTCTGTTTCTTGTAACGGCATTACCTACCTTTTTCCCGGTCACAAAACCTATCTTTCTTAGCAAAGTAGGACAAGCATCTTGCTTGTCTATCTTTCTTAATAAGGTAGAGCAAGCATCTTGCTTGCTTTGACTTAACAAGGTAGAACAAGCATCTTGTTTGCTTTGATTAGTCTTAGGAGTAAACAGGACAAATAAAACCAACTTTCTGCTATGATAAGCAACACCCAAATCATAGACCTTTTTGAAATCCTTAGCCAGGTGAAGTCGTTCGACTTTAGGGAATTTATAATTTTGCTCTAATAATTCCACGATTTATTCTCTAATTGTAAGATTATACCAGTTTTAATAATAATTGTCAACAAGAAAAAATTAGTGCAGATTTTCCTCGACTTTTAGCAATGATTTAGAGAAGTCAATTTTTTAAGGGGAGAGAAACCCTTTTTGAAAAAAGGGTTTCTCTCCCCTTAAAAAACACCTCTCTTTAAACCACTACTAAAAGTTGGGGAATTTCTGAAATTAGTGCTCGTAACCGTCTCTATTCATTTTCTCCTTGACATCTATCCATATATATGATAAAATGCAAAGTAGTCGGTCAAAGGAGGCATGGGAATAAATATTTAATGTTAAAAAAGGCAATTTTATCGGCATTTTTATCATTATGTTTTCTACTTATCTGCGGCTTGATTTTAGCTAATAGTGATTGGTTCTGGGACATAGCTGCTCCTGTTTATTATGAGGATTTAGTTCGTAAATATGCCAGGAATTACAACATAGACCCTCTTTTTGCCGCGGCTATCATCAAGGTTGAATCAAGTTTTTATTCATCTGCTCAATCACCCAGGGGGGCAATCGGTCTGATGCAAATAATGCCTTCTACAGGCAAAGAGATTGCCTCTAAATTGAAATTACGACCATTTACTGTTTCTGACCTTTATGACCCGGAGATAAATATTCAAATTGGACTTTACTATCTGGCCAAACTAAAGAAGGAATTTAATGGTGATTTACATCTAACCTTAGCCGCATATAATGGGGGAATTAGCAATGTTAAAAAATGGTTGTCTCAAAAAAAGATACCTTTGCATGGCTCAAAAGAGGATGTTGAAAATATACCGTTTAAGGAGACACGGCAATTTGTTCAGGCTGTGATGTGGAATTATCAATGGCTTAAGAATGCCTATAAAATCAGGAGTTTCTTAAGAATCTCTGAGAGGTCTGACGAGTTTGACAAGTATGAGAAGACCTTTTAAAGGAATAAAAACATGACCTTAGCCAACAAAATTACTATTTCAAGAATCTTGTTGATTCCTGTATTTATAATCTTTTTGGTTTATGGATATCGTAAAGATTTATTTATTTTTCGGCATATTGCCCTGGGGATATTCATCCTTTCAATACTTACCGATGCCTTAGACGGTATGGTAGCCAGGACATTCAAGCAACAAACTAACCTGGGAAGTTTTTTAGACCCATTGGCAGATAAATTACTTCTTGTGTCTGCCTTTATCGTTATTGGATATGTAGAAAAGATTGCCTTAGGGGTGGTAATTTTAGTTATCAGTCGAGATGTATTTATGGCCTTAGGATGGACAATTTTACATATTTTTAGGAGTAATACCCTGACGATTAAACCCAGTATAGCCGGAAAATTGACTACGGCTCTCCAAATGCTGACTGTTATATGCTGTTTGATAGAAATTCCATATCCGCTCATTGTTAGATATTCGATTATTACCACGATGGTAATTTTTACCATTGTTTCCACTCTTCAGTATATCTATGCAGGAAGTCGAATGCTTAATGGGAAAGAAATAGGGGATAGGGTAATCGGTGATCGGTAATCAGGTAATCGGTAAGGAAAACGCAATGATTTTGTTGTTTCTGATTACTTAATTACCTGATTACCGATTACCGATTTACAGAGGAGGACAATTTAAAATGGATAACAAAATGGAAAATAAGGCCATAACTAAACGCAAAAGAAGATATTTTTTGGGTGAGATGTTAATTGAGACAAATGCCATTACCCAAAAGCAATTGGATGAGGCATTGGAGATTCAGTTAAAAACAGGGGACCGACTTGGTAACATCCTGAAGAACTTAGGTTATGTTACAGAAGATGTACTTTTAGAGACCTTAAGTCAACAATTGGGAATACCCCGAATCAGTCTTGCGGATATAAAAGAGATACCATCTGAGGTATTAAGTTTAGTCCCTGAATTTCTCATCCGCAGGCATAATTTAATTCCTGTTTCACTTAAAGACACTGACTTAACTATAATTATGTCTGACCCATTGGATATATTTGCCATAGACGATGTCGCCTTATTTATAGGAGATTATCGAATAAATCCTGTAATTGCCTTTGAAGACGATATCAGGAAAATTATTGATAAATATTATGGTGAAAATGTAATCGATATGGAAAAGACTATCGATAAAATACAGGTAAAAGCGGCAGAATCCGAAGAGGATAAAACAATTGACCTGACGAAAATTACTAGTGCGGCTGGTGAGGCGCCGCTGGTTAATCTGGTCAATCATATTATCTTAAAGGCAATTCAAACAGGTGCCTCGGATATTCATATTGAACCATATGAGTATAAAATTCGTATTCGAAACCGAATTGACGGCATTTTGTATGAACTTCCTTCACCACCTAAAAAATTGCTGTTACCCCTCGTCTCTCGAATAAAAATTATGTCCAATGCCGATATTACCGAACATAGACGAGCACAGGATAGCCGGGCAAAGGTAATCGTTGGAAACCGCGAGGTTGACTTAAGAATCTCTTTTATTCCTACGGTTTTTGGTGAAAGGGTAGTTATCCGAATTTTGGACCCGAGAAGTCTATATTTAGACTTAACCAAATTAGGTTTTGATGAAGACAGCCTGAATACTTATAAAAAATATATCAAATACCCTTATGGGATAATTCTGGTTACTGGACCTACAGGAAGTGGCAAGACGACTACGCTGTATTCCACATTAGCCACTCTTAATTCTATCGATAAAAATATTATGACGGTAGAAGACCCAATAGAATATCTTTTACCCGGCATAAGTCAACAGCAGGTAAAACCAGACCTGGGGGTAACATTTGCCAGTGGGCTGAGGTCGTTCCTAAGACAGGACCCGGATATTATCATGGTTGGTGAAATCAGGGATAAAGAAACCGCAGAAACCTCTATTCATGCCGCCTTAACCGGGCATTTAGTCTTCAGCACACTTCATACTAATGATGCCCCAAGTGCTATTCCAAGATTGGTCTCTATGGATATTGTTCCTTTCTTAGTTGCTTCTTCGGTGATTATGGTTATTGCCCAACGATTAGTTAGAGTTTTATGTCCTAAATGTAAGGAGGGTTATCACATCTCAACCTCTATTCTTAAAGAAATGAACTTACCAATAGAAGATACTGGAGAAAAGATAACCATATATCGTGGGATAGGATGTGAACATTGTTTTCAAACAGGTTATCATGGTAGGATTGGAATATTTGAGATAATGCCCATAGATGACAATATTAAGGATTTGATACTGAAAACTACCTATGCTGGTGAGATTGAAGAGATGGCACATAAAGCCGGCATGAAATCCCTTAAAAAAATAGGTATGAAAAGGGTTTTAGACGGAGTAACCAGTTTAGAAGAATATTTGAGGGTGGTTTAAAGTAAGCATTCAGGTTAGGAAGGGAGGAAGGCTGAAGGCTGTTAGGTTATAGAGTTCCTTCCTACCTTCAGCCTATCTACCTTCAGCCTAAATACCTTATTTGAGGGTGGTTTGAAATGATTCATGGTATTGGCATAGACTTGATTGAAATTAAAAGAATAAAAAAGGCTAAAGAACGATTTGGAAAGATGTTTTTAGAACGAATCTTTACTGATGGGGAAATTAACTATTGTCAAACACATCCTAATACAGAAGACCAACATTTTGCCGGTAGATTTGCGGCTAAAGAGGCGGTATTAAAGGCATTAGGTACCGGATGGCCATTTATTTCCCTCAAAGATATTGAAATAGTTCCTGATGCCGTAACCGGAGCCCCAGAGGTAATTTTATATGCAAATATACTCGGCATAGCTAATAGATTGAAAATCTCATCTATCTTGCTTTCCATCACCCATACTAAGGAATACGCCATTGCCCAGGCTATTTGTAGCATTGGGTAAAAGGAAAATAAGTGGTAAGATATTGAGGGTCAGCTAACCCCAACATCTTCCCTTGCTTAGCCCAGGTTTCGCATTTTTAAAAAATATGCGAAACCTGGGCTAGTTATTTCTCTGTACATACTGGTGGACATTGTGTTTCTACTTCTGGACACCGAGTTTGTATCACTGCATACCTGATTTTTTCTACCGGAAGATATTTGGTATCAACTTTTTTGTAAAATACATAGTGGACATTGCGTTTCTATCTCTATCTGACGGCTAACACCTGAATGCTTACTTTTTTTCGATACCTTTTTATTGTTGTCTGACCTTTATCTGACATCTTCGATAAATTTAAAAATCTTATCTTTATCTTCAGGTGAAATCCATATAAATCTCTTTTCCGCCTTAAACCAGGTAAGTTGCCGTTTGGCAAAATTACGCGTTTGTTGTTTTATCATTTCAATAGCATCATTTAGATTAGAGTCTCCTTTTAAATAACCAATTATCTGCCTATATCCTACTGCCTCCATGGAGATTAGATTTTCATTATAACCCATTTTAAGCAAATTGCTTACTTCATCTACTAACCCTTGTTTTATCATTCGAGCGACTCGTTCATTAATCTGATGGTATAATTGGTTACGGTCCTTATTCAAACAAAACATCACTAAGTTATAATTTACCTTTTTAGTTTTTTCCTTCTGGAGTTGGGAAATAGGTATTCCTGTCTGATAAAATACCTCTAATGCACGGATGATTCTTCTGGTATCATTTGGATTTAGTTGATTTGCCTTTTCTTTGTCTATCTGGATAAGTTTATCGTAGAGATAGATTGAACCAAATTGGGTTGCTTGTTGGAAAAGTTTCTGACGAAGGGCAGGTGATGGAGAAGGGGAAGGGAAAAGACCGCTCGTAAGTATTTTAATATATAACCCTGTTCCACCAACTAAAAATGGGATTTTACCGCGGGCGTGGATTTGGGCAATTACCTTCTCCGCTTCTTCTTTAAAATTAGCCACGGTCCAACTTTCATCCGGGTCCACAACATCCAAAAGATGGTAGGGAAGTTCCCGACAAAGGGATTGAGGAGGCTTTGCCGTGCCAATATCCATATACCGGTATACCTGTCGTGAATCGGCTGAGATTATCTCGCCATTTAGTTTTAAGGCTATTTGATGAGATAATTCTGTTTTACCAACGCCGGTGGCACCGGCAATGACAATAAGTGGTTTGGAACGATTCATTTTTATCGTTTTTTCTGTGATTTCTTACAGAAATTAGAAATTGGAAATTAGATATTCAATTCTCTCTTTAATTTCCAATTTCTAATTTCCATCTCAATAAATCCCATTTCCTAATTCTTTTTCTATAACCGAGGCAATATGCTTAGCTATCTGGTTAATCTCCGTCTCAGTTGGTCCTTCAACCATTACCCTGCACAATGGTTCTGTCCCGGAATAACGGACTAAAATTCTTCCTTCATCCTTTAATAATTCCTCACTTGCTTTAATGGCTGATTGTAATTCCGGCAGTGTCTCGAGTTTGGTTTTTGTGTCTCTCACCCGAACATTTATTAATATTTGCGGGTATTTTCTCATTATTTGAGCTAATTGAGATAACGACATCGTTGATGTTTTCTGCATGATGGCCAGAAGTTGTAGTGCCGTAAGTAACCCATCGCCGGTATTAGAATGATTTAAAAAAATGATATGCCCGGATTGTTCACCACCTAACACCGCCCCTTTTTCTAACATCTGTTCGACAACATACCTATCGCCTACCCTGGTGGTAATTACATCTATGCCCAGTGTTTTTAGGGCATGATAGAAACCTATATTACTCATCACGGTAGTTACCACTAAATTATTTTTCAACAGAGCGTTTTCTTTAAAATATTTAGCGCAGATAGCTATGATAAAATCGCCATCGATAACATTGCCGGCTTCATCTATGGCAATTACCCTATCCCCATCACCATCAAAACAAAACCCCAGCATCGCCTTTTGTGTCTTGACTATCTCAACCGTGTGTTCCGGATGAAGTGAACCGCAATCAAGATTGATATTTATCCCATTGGGTGAACAATTTAGCCGAATAACCTCTGCCCCTAATTCTTTAAACAAGGCCGGGGCGATAACACTTGTTGCCCCATTGGCACAATCAATAACTATTCGCTTCCCTTTAAAAGATAAAGAATTACCTGTCGTCCCTTTCACAAAATCTAAATATTGGGTCCTGGCATCACTAACTTCAATCACCCGACCAATATTTTCTCCAGTAGGATATAAATTAGAGAGAGCTTCCTCAGTGAAGCAAGCCTCAATTTCCTCTTCTATTTTGTCGCTAAGTTTAAGTCCATTTGGTCCGAAAAACTTAATCCCATTGTTATTAAAGGGGTTATGGGAGGCAGAGATAACAATGCCTGCATTAGCCGATAATGATTTTGTCAGATAGGCAATACCCGGTGTAGGTAAAACCCCTACCTTCAGGACATCCCCTCCGGCAGAGGTAATGCCAGCAATTAATGCCAACTCAAGCATATCTGATGAAACTCGGGTATCTTTGCCAACAACTATCTTTACTTTACCCTCTCCTGAAAGTTTATTAGTGGCAACTATACCTAATTGAACTGCAAATTGAGGGGTCATAGGATATTGATTAGCTATACCCCGTATTCCATCCGTACCAAATAATTTTGACATAATAAATTAAGCCCCTTTAATAGGTGTTTAGGCTGAAGGTGTTTAGGCTGAAGGTTATAAATTATTTCGCAAGGCACGAATTAAACCATTTAAAACCTTTTCGGCTTCTATAACCTTTGGTTCAAGCAAAGATAATTTTTCCTTGGTCAAGAAACCCAAACGATTCGACAAATTTAGTTGATAGTGCAATTCCCTTAATGACCCGAAGGCTATATTGAGAAATCTGAGATAATCTGCTTTACTGTCACGAGCACAACCTTCCACAATATTAGAAGGAATTGAAACTGCTGCTCGCCGTATTTGAGAAATCAACCCAAACAATTCTTCTTTCGGAAATCCTGCGGTTATCTGATAAACCAACATTACTATTTCATCAACCAATTCAAATACTCGAAGTTTTGTGTGATCACGCATAATTAGTTTTCCTTACAACCTATTTCCCTTCAGCCTTCCTCCCTTCAGCCTTCCTCCCTTCAGCCTTCCTCCCTTCAGCCTTCCTCCCTTCAGCCTTCCTCCCTTCAGCCTTCCTTCCTTCAGCCTTC
>SBAY01000136.1 GCA_005239945.1 Nitrospira sp. | reverse complement strand
CCGAAGAGCCGTGTGAGGGAAAACCTCAAGCACGGTTCTGTGAGGGGCATTAAGCAATTAAAAAAGGAGGTTGTTGAATATGTCTACTCGACAAAGAAACTACACAACAATAATACGTAAAAGCAAACTTGAATATGTTGCTATATGCCTGGAGTTGAATATTTCTGCCTGTGGAGAAGACCTTGTGGCTGTAGAGAAAAACCTTAGAACAGCAATAGAATTATATCAAGAAGATATAAAAGAATACCCAGAAACTGTTGTTTCTACTATTCCTTCAGAGGAGTTGATTGAATTCTTGAGAGATACAGAGCCTGAGTGGTATAAAGGACCGATGGAAGGTTTGATTTTGAGACCGTTTGAGGTACATGAGGTCCCAGCCTATGCTTAAGATACCTTCATTTTCCAGCAAAGAGTTTGTAAGATTACTGGAAAAAGGCGGAGCAATGTTTGTCAGACAAGGTTCAACAGACCATGCTATATATTCAAGAATAGTTACAGGAAGAAGATATTCTGCTCCTATACAGAGGGGAAAGAAAACATTAGATTCGATATATTGCAAAAGGGTATTAAAACAGTTGAAATTTACTGATGAAGAAATTGAACAACTTTTGAAATAAGGTAGTGTCAAAAATAGCATGAAAGAAATATGAAAGAAAAGTTTATCGCTTTTTTCTACACCAAGGTATATATTAGTCTATCTTTGTCCTCTGAAGGGAGGATAGGGCGTAGCTTCCGAGCGACCTGATCGCCCTTCAGACCACATACAAGGTATGTCCCCTCTGGAAGGTATTTTACCCTTCAGGGGAGAGGGTTAGATATACCTTGGAGTGGATAAGGCGATAAACTTATGGTCAAATGGGGGAGGAGGCTAAAAAGTAAATAACCTCTTTAATCATTGCGACTTAGAAAAAATTTATAGTGAAACTTTTGACAGAACCAAAAAATGTAAAAGGAGGCAAAGATGCGAAGTGCTGTGTTAAAGAGAGAAGCTGCAAAGGCAATAGATAAACTATCCGATAAAAAAATAAAAGTTGCTCTTGATTTTATAAAGTACCTAAAAGAAAAAGAAGAAATAGAAGCAACTCTTGAAATCTTGTCCAGTCGTGAGCTAACGACACAGATAGAGGAAGCGGAGAAGGCTATCAAAAAAGGCAAACTTGACGAATTTGTTTCATGGGAAAAAGTGAAACGCAATGTATAAAGTATTCCCTCACAAAAAAGCAGTTAAATACTATGAAAGCCTTGATGATAAAATAGCAGGAAGGATAAATAAAGCCATTGAATCAATAAGTAAAAATCCACTTGAAGGTTCACATATCAAAAGGCTGAGGGGAAAATACGAGGGCAAATACAGATACGCAGTAGGTGATTTGAGAATCGTTTATAGTGTCAATATAGAAGATAAAATTATTCTCATTGAAGCAATTGGACCAATGAGGAGATATTTATAAGTAGCCTTAGATAGTTAAAAAAGAAGATATTTCAATAGACCAGTTTCTTGAGTGCAACAGCAGAAAAATATCTGCTGAAAATTAAAAAAAGGGGGGATTAAAATGACAAGGGTAAAAAAGCTAAGAGTAACGGTAAGTAGTTTGTTAGGGATAAGTATTCTTTTGACTTCACCAGGCATTTCTTACTCCAAAATTACACCAAGGTATAAGGACAGCAAGTTAGTTATTATTAAGAAAGGGGATACGCTCTGGGACCTATCCGAGCACTACTATCGCCATCCATATCTATGGCCAAGGTTCAAAGAATACAACATATTTACTGACCCACACTGGATATATCCTGGGGAAAAATTGGCCATTAGCAGTCAAAAAGTAACCCAAATATCTATCTTGCTTGAAAAAAAAGTAAAGGAATTGAAGGCAGAAAAAGAAAAGGATAAAAAGAGAATCAATGAGTTAGAACTGGAGATTAAGAGATTAAAAGGTTCTGCTGAAAATATGGCCGCACAACTACTGGGAGAGGATGTAATAAGAAACCTGGTAACTCACAAGGAAGATGAAATCATGCAACTAAAAAAAGAGGTTGCCTCCAGTGAAGAAGAAAATGATATGCTCAAAAGCGCTATATTAGAACTTCAGATGAAGATGGTTGAATCACAGGCAACTATCAATATGCAAATACAACAGATTGAGGAATTAACTAATGCCAGGAATATAGCTTTAAATGCCGGCTATTTCTTAGGATTCGCCGCTATCTCGACTATATTGGCTGGTAAGATGGTTAAGTAGGTAGGAGATAGTTAGGTACAATAAGAACCTATCCGAAAAATCAACGGATGCCTCAACCTGGTTTAGGGAAAATGTCCCGAACAAGTTCGGGCTTCCAACTTTTCAGATAGGCACTAAGAAAGAAAGGGCAAAGTTGTGTAAAATTAAGGGAGGGATGAATTATGTTAGAGGCAAAAGACAAAGAAATTCTAAAAATACTTGAGCGGGATGCAAAGATAAAATCGGAAAAGATTGCTACTATGGTTGGTCTATCACCAGCAGAGGTAACCGCTAAAATTAAGGAATTAGAGGATAAGGGGATTATTGTCCAATACAAAACCATTATAGACTGGGAAAAAGCTGGGGAAGAGGTAGTTTATGCCTTTATCGAGGTCAAGGTAACACCTGAGCGTGATGTTGGTTTTGATGCGGTGGCTAAGAGAATTTATAAGTTTCCAGAGGTGCATTCGCTTTATCTATTATCCGGGACTTATGACCTGTCAGTAGTCGTCGAAGGTAAAAGTATGAAGGAAATAGCCTATTTTGTGGCTGAAAAATTGGCCACATTAGACAATATTCAGGGCACAGTGAGCCATTTTATATTAAAGAAGTATAAAATAGACGGTAAGGTGCTTGAGCCAGAGGAAGAGGATAAAAGACTGGCCGTAACACCATAAAAAATCGTTGAAGGAGAATTGGTGTTGAAGAGAAACGGTTTTGTTTCAAAGGCAGTTCAGGATATTCCCCCATCCGGCATTCGGAAGTTTTTTGACCTGATAACCACAATAAAGGATGTAATTTCTTTAGGCATAGGCGAGCCTGATTTTGTTACCCCCTGGCATATCCGCGATATGGCTATCTACTCATTAGAACAAGGCTATACCTCTTATACCTCTAATGCCGGCTTGATTGAACTACGGCAGGGTATCAGTGAGCATTTATTTAATAATTACGGATTGCAATATTCCCCACAAGATGAAATCTTGATTACCGTGGGGGTAAGCGAGGGATTGGATTTAGCCTTGCGGGCAATTATTAATCCTGGGGATGAGGTCATCATCCCAGAACCATGTTATGTTTCTTACAAACCGTGTACTATATTTGCTGGTGGCAAACCAGTAGTTATCCCTACTGATGCAGACACGGGTTTCAAAATTACACCCAGGCAGGTAGAGGAAGCAATAACCGACCGGACTAAAGCCCTCTTGCTTTCTTATCCTTCCAATCCTACAGGTGCGACTATGTCTAAAGAAGAATTGATGAAGATAGCTAATGTGGTGGCTAAGTATAATCTGTTGGTTATTTCTGATGAGATTTATAGCCGGTTTACTTACGATATGCCACCTACTTCCTTTGTCTCTTTAGCAGGTATGAAAGAGCGAACAATCCTGCTAAACGGGTTTTCTAAGGCGTATGCGATGACGGGCTGGCGAATTGGCTATGCCGCAGGTAACAAAGAAATCATTGCGGCTATGACCAAGATACATCAATACACCATGCTTTGTGCCTCAATTATCAGCCAGAAAGCGGCGATAGAGGCTTTGCGTAATGGCAAATCTGCAGTAGAAGAAATGTATAATGAATATAATCAGCGGCGAAGGGTAATTGTCAGGGGATTAAATGAGATTGGACTAAAATGCCAGATGCCGGGTGGTGCCTTTTATGTCTTCCCATCAATCAAAACTACCGGGCTTACCTCTGAGGCGTTTGCTGAAAAACTACTTTTTGAAGAGAAGGTAGCCGTAGTGCCGGGAACTGCCTTTGGCGACTGCGGTGAAGGATATATCCGCTGTTCTTATGCTACCTCCTTAGAAAAAATCGAAGAGGCACTTGAGCGAATGGGAAAATTTGTAAGGAATTTGCTTAACAAGGTATGAAATTCATTGCCGATGATATGTTAGGTAAGTTAGCTAAATGGCTGCGAATTCTCGGGTATGATACAATATATTATCGTACACAAAATGATTCTGCCTTGATTGAAATTGCTCAACAACAAGATAGAACATTGCTTACTCGAGATACACAATTGGCAAGAAACTGGCTTGTTCCCACCTTGTTGATTAAAGATGAAATAGTCGATGAGCAACTTAAACAGGTTATCCAGAGATTTAATCTCAAAATAGGGGAGGCCCTATTTTCAAGATGCCCAAAATGTAATACAAACTTAGTAAAGATTGAAAAAGAAGAAATTAAGGATAAAATACCTGAGTATATTTATCACACTTATGATAAATTCTGGACATGCCCTACATGTAATAGATATTATTGGGCGGGTACTCATTGGCTAAATATCAAGGCAAAAGTAGAGAAATTAACCTGCTAATCACTAACCCATTACACAAACCTAAAAAATTCCTTGCTTTTTATGAAAATATTTGATATAATATTAACCGATGTGGAGATAACTTTAAAATAGATGCCGCATTAAGACAGGTGGTAAATATGTTAACAAAGATAAATGTTGAGGGATTTAAACTACATGCTTCGACTTCTATTGAGGCTAAACCTATAACAATATTCATAGGTCCAAATAATAGTGGGAAATCAAGTTTGATTCAGGCGATTCAGCTGCTTTGCCAAACCTCTCCTGAGAAGAATACTTTCATCCCTGAGGTTAAAAGATTAGATTCCTCTTCAGCTTATTTATATCCAACTGATACCTATAAAATAGATGTAGGTAGATTTGAAGATGTGATTAGAAAGGAAAGTAAAGCTATCAACATAAAATTAGGAGGTAAAATTTCTGGAATTGAGTTAGAATTTGAAGTTGAAATCAAAGATAATCAACTCTTATCTCATAAGGGGCACTTAAAAATATTAGCAGAAAAACTTAAATGGGAATATGAACCAGGATATAATGATGAAAAAATTCGACAGGTTTGTTGGATAGCTAAGCCAAAAGGAGATTTCCAACTAATAGACCCTATAAGAATGACTCGAAACGGTCAGGATCTAAATATAGGGAATCCACCTATTAATTTATTGAAATCCTGTTACTTCATATATCCATTAAGAGGATTTGAAGAGGCAGGGTATCTTTTGCCTGATGTTCCTCCTACAAGCCATTCAACACTTGAAAATATAACATTGAACGATAGAATCGCAGCTTTAATAGCTGCCTTTGCCTACAAGGCAGATTTACGAAAAGAAGTGGCTATTAAACTTAGCGAGATTATGGGTTATGAAATAGATTTAGACATTCAGTGGATAGGAAGTAACCGAGTAAAGATTTTATTAAAACAACCAACAAATACCCTGATGGTAAACGAAGGCTCAGGATTTCAACAAATGGTTTTTATACTATTACCGCTTATACTAATCCCTGATAATTGCACTGTTTTTATTCAAGAGCCTGAGGTTCACCTACATCCAAAGGCACAAGTAGAGATTGGAAGATTACTTATTAAGTTCTTTAAACAGAAGAACATGCAACTATTCATCGAAACCCATAGTGAACATATCTTACATGCATTCCTCCATTCTATTGCTAAACAAGAGATGTCAAATGATGACTTAGTCGTCTACTATTTTAATAACAAAGAAGGAAAAACAGAAGTAAGAAATATTGAGGTTGATGAATTAGGCAGGGTAAAAGGCGGTTTCCCAGGTTTTTTTGACCAGAGTTTAGACGAATTAAAAGAATTTTTAGATGCGCTAAAAGAAAGGGGAAAATGAAAAAGGGATTTGCGTTAGATAAGGATACATTATCAGAAATAAATAAGTTGGATAAGCTAATAAAAATAAAGTGTTTGGGAATTAGACTTATTCGTGAACTTTATAAGGCTAACACAAGAGAAGAAAAAGTGATACAAGAGAGTATGCCATTTATTCGGTACTTAATCTGCACCATACCTTCAAAAGAATCCACTTTTAAAGAAGAGAATACAAGTGCTATCATGGAAGTAAAGGAATTGAGCCCGTTTATACCTGTTCGGTTTAAAAGTGGGTTTATAGGTGAGAATTTAACATTGGAAGAATATTCATCGCTTAATGAAGATGAGAAAATTTGTCTCCAATCAACTCTCTGGGAAAAAAATGGAGACTGGATTACCCAAAAGTTTCAGGAGTTAAATGCTTCCTGGATAACTGTAGTCGATGGAGAAAGATACACATTTTCTTCTGATATCGATAAATATCCACAAAGACATGAGATATTAAATATCTGCGAAAAAAGAAAAAAATTCCCATTTATCTTTATTAACAAAGGACTTTTGGCAATTGAAGAGACCTCCTCTAAGTGGTCGAAAACAGTTTATCATGATGATTACTATCCAACAGCAGAGATTCAAATAAGCTCATCAATCTCAACCTTGAAAGTAAAAATTACTGCAGATTTTGATACTGGAGCTGATGAGTTATATGTAGATATGGATAGATTAATCTCTGAAGAGTTAATGACCCCAGCTTCTTCTGAAGAGGTACCTGATGAACATCAACACTTAGGTAAGATTTACCGTTTTTATACAAGACATTTGTGTGTTGGCATAGTTCCAAAAAAAGGTAAAATTAAAAAAGTGGAGAATTTTCTTGTCTTCTGTATTCGGGATTGGGGAAAAAGTCCATTTGTGTCGATAAATTCGAATCGTGCCGCTTTAATAGGAAGAAGATTATTCTTGAGGATTGGATGTTCTGTTGTCCTCCATTTTGCTAATCGAAAAACAGAGATTTATTAACCAAGATTTAAAGGAAGGAGTAAAAAATATGGGAATTGAGATTTCTAACGAGCAAATTCAAGAATTAGAGGCAAAGGCAAAGGATGTCCGACGGTGGATAATCAAGATGTTAGCCGAGGCGGGTTCCGGGCATCCCGGTGGGTCTTTATCGTCCACAGATATAATCACCGCCTTGTATTTTAAGATTATGAATCACCGCCCTGCTGACCCAAAATGGGAAGACCGTGATAGGTTTGTTCTTTCTAAAGGACATTGTTGTCCGGCGTTATATGCCGTATTGGCATTATCCGGCTATTTCCCCACAGATGAATTAATGCGACTTCGTAAGCTCGACAGTTTCCTTCAAGGACATACGGATATGCTTTCTACCCCAGGGGTAGAAATATCCGCCGGCTCTCTTGGACAAGGGCTATCCATAGCCGGAGGAATGGCGTTAGCTGGCAAACTTAATCACAAAGATTACCATGTGTATGTAGTTTTAGGAGATGGGGAGAGTCAAGAAGGACAGGTCTGGGAGGCGGCGATGGCGTGTCCGCATTATAAATTAGATAACCTGTGTGCCTTCCTGGACTATAACAAACTCCAGATTGATGGTCCGGTAGCTGAGGTAATGAATATCGCCCCGCTCGTAGATAAATTTAGGGCATTTGGGTGGCATACCATTGAAATTGATGGGCATAATATGAACCAAATAATCCAGGCAACAAATGAGGCAAAAAATACTCGAGGAAAACCTACGATGGTTATTGCCCATACAATTAAAGGTAAGGGTGTGTCCTTCATGGAAGGTAAGGTAGAGTGGCATGGTGTAGCCCCAAGTAAAGAAGAAAGGGACAAAGCACTTGAAGAGTTACAATAAAAATGTAACGCGTCAGGTATCCGGTGTTAGGTATCAGCATTTAAGAGGGTTAGAATGTTTTATTGCGAATCACGGATCGCGAATGTAAAAAAAAAGAGCAAGTGAGTGATATTTTTAATGTCTTAATTTTCTTGCTTTTACCTGATTACTGATACCTGATGACTGAATACTTACAAATAAAGGGAGTGTGAATTATGGTAGAATTAATGGCGACAAGAGACGCCTATGGAAAAACATTGGTAAAATTAGGTAAAGAAAATCAGGAGATAGTAGTTCTGGATGCCGACTGTTCATCTTCTACGAGAACATCTATGTTTCGTGAGGCATTCCCAGATAGATTTTTTAATTTTGGGGTAGCAGAGGCTAATATGATTGGCTTTGCCACAGGATTGGCTACCTGTGGGAAAATAGTTTTTGCCTCTACCTTTGCCGTCTTTGGTTCTTGCCGGGTCTTTGACCAGGTGAGAACCTCTATTGCCTGGCCAAAACTTAATGTAAAGATTGTCGTGACCCATGCGGGTATTTCTGTAGGAGAGGATGGCGCCTCGCATCAGGCAATCGAAGATATCGCCTTAATGCGCAGTTTAGCCAATATGACCGTCATAGTTCCGGCAGATGGAATAGAGACAGAAAAAGCGATTATTGCCTGCTCAAAGATTTCAGGACCATTTTATATTAGATTGGGTAGGGCAAAATTCCCTATTGTGTTTTCCGATGATTATGAATTCAAAATTGGCAAAGGAACTATTCTCAAGGATGGAAAAGACGCCACTATCATTGCCATAGGATTAATGGTTTTTGAGGCTCTACAAGCAGCTTCTGATTTAGAAAAAGAAGGCATTAGCACAAGGGTTATTAATATGAGTACCATCAAACCAATCGATAAAGAGATAATTATCCAGGCGGCACAGGAGACTAGAGCCATTGTTACCTGTGAAGAACATTCAATCATAGGTGGGTTAGGAAGTGCAGTAGCCGAGGTGTTAGTCGAAAATTGCCCTGTGCCAATGAAAAGAATCGGTGCCCCGGATAAATTTGGTTTTTCCGCCACACCAGCTGAATTATTAGAACGATTTGGAATGAAATCAACCCATATTGTCAAAGCAGTTAAGGAAGTAGTGAGTAAAAAGTAGAAATTGGAAATTGGAAATTAGGAAAAATAGATGAGAGTTCCTTTTCTTTTTCCAATTTCTAATTTCATAATACTTTATCCATCAATTGAGTAAGGACAGAGCACTATTCTAAGTTATAATGGAGCAGAAATGATTGAATTCCGTTATCTATCTAAGGTTTATGACCGGGGGATTCGGGCATTAAACAATATTACCCTGAAGATCGAACGAGGGGAATTTGTCTTTTTAGTTGGTCTTTCAGGGGCAGGTAAGACTACATTCCTGCGAATGATATATGCTGATGAACGACCAACTTCAGGATTTGTCTATGTAGCAGGTAAAGATGTTGGTAATATACCTCGTCGAAATATCCCCTACCTGCGAAGACAAATCGGCATAGTATTTCAGGATTTCAAGTTATTATATTCAAAGACCGTGTTTGAAAATGTGGCTTTTGCCTTAAGAGTCATTGGCACAAAAGAGGCAGAGGTTTATAAAAGAACGCTTAAAGCCTTGAATATTGTTGAATTGACTCAAAAAAAATCCTGCTTTCCCTATGAATTATCCGGCGGAGAACAACAACGGGTAGCCATAGCCCGGGCCATAATAAATGACCCTCCTATCCTTTTATCCGATGAACCTACAGGAAATTTAGATGCCCAACTGACTAATGGAATTATAAACCTTTTCCTGAATGCCAATGAACAAGGCACAACCGTAATCATTGCTACGCATGACCTCGAATTAGCCAGAAGATACGGGGGAAGGATAATTCATATTGCCAATGGGGAGATATTATAATTTAGACTATAGACATCAGACATTAGACATCAGACTTTTTTTATATCGGAAATCTGATGTCTATTTTAATATCTAATTCACAGTTGTAAAGGGAGATTATCCAATGAGGTTTCAGACAACTAAATATTTTATTAAAGAGGCTTGTATAAATTTTAAACGGGCAGGTGTAATGAGTTATGCCAGTATTGGCATAATTACGGTTACCCTTTTTGTTTTAAGCCTATTTTTGCTCTTTACGACTAATCTAAAAGGCGTGGCTGACCTGGTGGTTAAAAGAACCTCTATCCTTGTCTATTTGAAGGATAGAATATCTCAACAACAAATCATTGAATTTGAGAAAACAATAAGTGAGATGGAGCAGGTTAGTGAGGTGGTTTATATCTCAAAGCAGGATGCCTTGAAAAAATTTAAAGAAAACCTGGGAGAAAATAAGGATATCTTAGATAACCTGCCTTCCAACCCATTACCTAATTACTTAGAGATTAAGGTAAAAAGAAGTAATTTTGTCTGGGAGGAGTTAAAAAAGATAGCTCAGGAGCTCGAAAAGTCTGATTTGGTCACCGAGGTTGATTATGGTCAAAGGGTGGTTAATATTCTGGATAAGATTACTTATGGATTAATGATAATAATTATAGGTATAACCATTGTTTTAGGATTAGTCACTTTAATCATTATTTCCAATACCATTGGTTTAGGACTTTTTGCCCGCGAAGAGGAAATAGCGATTATGAAATTAGTTGGCGCAACTAACTGGTTTATTCGCTGCCCGGCATTGATAGAAGGCTTATTACAAGGACTCATAAGTGGAGGAATGGCTATTGGTTTATTATGGTTACTCTATAAATTCATTGTTGTTAAATTAAGCACGGCTGATGCCTTGTTTCAACTTATACCCATTAAATTTATCCCCTTAGAATTTATTTCAGGCATACTTTTAACCAGTATCCTGTCGGGATGTCTGGGTAGCTTCTTGTCCCTACACTATTTCTTGAAACATAAATAGGGGGTGCGCGTAAAATTTGTGGGTAAAGTTGCAGATTGAAATTGGAAATTAGAAATTAGGAAAAGAGAAGAAAGGAGAATCGTATCTATTTTCCAATTTCCAATTTCTAATTTCCCAAAAAAGAGGTAAAAAAGATGTCTGCCAGACAAGAATACAAAACCATAATTTTGATTTTATCTGTCCTGCTCATAACTTGTGAAAATGGATATACAGGTTCATCTGTTGAACAGGAAAAGAATAAATTAACCAATATCAGCAAAACGCTTGATAAAAAGAAACAGGAATTAAAAAAAATAAGTGGGCAAGAGGAACAGGTCTTAAAGAAACTTTCTGAGGTAGAAAAACAACTTGTAATTGGTGAGGAAAAATTAAGTTGCTTGCAAAAAGAATTGACCACGGTTTATCAGAATATCTCCAGCACTCAAAGAAGTATCGTGGCCACAGAATCTGCATTAAAGAGAAAACAAAATGTCTTTCTTAAAAGACTTAACGCTATCTATAAATATAGAGGTGGCAATCTCTTAGAGATTTTACTTGATACCGATGATTTTGCCGACATCTCTAAACGATTATATTTTATGACCTTGATTGCTAAAGCCGATACAGGACTAATTAATGATATAAAAGAGAAAAAGAATGTCTATATTCGGAAAAAAGGCATATTACAATCGGAATACAATAAAACATCTAAAATAAAGACAGCTCAGCAAATTTTTCTGAATCGCCAAACAAAACTAAAAAATGACAGGCAACATCTTTTGACGACCATTCGCAATAAAAAATCCCTATACCAACAAGAAATATCTCGATTAGAACAAAACTCATTAGAGTTAAAACAATTAATTAAAAAATTAGAGTCGCAGAAAACCTATGTAAAAAAACCAGTGATTCGAGGAACAGGGGATTTACCCTGGCCCGTCCGAAATCATAAGGTTTATCGTGAATTTGGTAGTTATAAACACCCAAAATTTAATGCCTATATAGTCAACAAAGGGATTGATATTATTGCCCCTAAGGGAGAAACAGTCACCTCGGTCAAGGAAGGCAATGTAGTCTTTGCCAGTTGGTTTAAAGGATACGGCATGTTGGTTATAATTGACCATGGTAATGGGCTTTACAGCCTTTACGCCAATTTATCAAATATCCTCGTTTCTGTTGGTGAAAAGGTATCTAAAGGCACCCCTATTGGGAAAGCAGGCAATCCTGTAGAGGGGGAGGAATACAATCTACATTTTGAAATAAGGGTTCATGGTGAATCTGTTAACCCCTTAGAATGGTTGAGATGAAGATGGAAGTGATATCATTGACATAGGAGGCTAAAGTAGTGAAAATATCCAATTCCTTTACCATCCTTTTTGCAGTCTCACTCCTTTCTCAACTTTTTTCCCTCCTGATAAAAATCAATGAACTTAATACGGATAATATTCTTGATAATCCTCGTGAATTAATTACGCTTGCGAGAGAAAAATATAGTTTCCCTGGGCAATCTCATTGGCCAACAGATAAAAATATTCACCAGGCAAAAGAAAAGGCAGTTCAATGGTTACAGAATGATCTTTTTGTATTATTTGTTGGAGAGCAAGTGCTTTTTGCTCAAGGGAATCAAAAGGTACTTAATTCTTCTACCGCCGCTGTATTGAACTCGTCAGATGGAATAAAATTAAAACCCTCTGGAGAAGAAATACCAGGACAACAACCCATATCTGACCTTTCTGAATATCTCTTCCATTATACCCATGCTAATAACAACAATTTGCTATCTTGCTCTTTTTAGCCTACATGGTGTACTTTTCATAGTAATGGTTTTTCTCTCAAGATGCAGGGCGGAGGATTTCAGTATTTCTAAAATTTATACCCAATTTTAACCTCATTTAATAAAATTTGAATCTCGCCCTTTTCCCACTTTTTATCCAGCAAACAAATGGTATTTCCTACCCACATCCCAAGCACTGCTCCAGCAAAAACATCAGATGCTCCATGTACATTTGCATGAAGTCTCTGGAGTCCAATCAGCCCGGCAATGGTATAACTTGACACATTCACTAAACGAGATGGGTACTGATTGGATATAACCGTTGCTATAGTGAATGCTGTTGAAGTATGTCCTGATGGGAAGGCATCATGGCCGCTAAAGGGAGCAAAACTAGCCCATTCTTCCCTCTGGGACGGACGTGGCCGGCCGAAGGCATATTTAAAACATTTGGTTAAAGTTGTGTTAAATAGAGTTGCCTCTATTAACAACATAGGCATCTTCTTTAATTTGTTATCATTAGAAATCAATCCATATCCATAGAGTGAGCCCATAGCCAGATAAAACTTACGGTCAGTTACACCTAAAGGTTCCACAACATTACCTATTTTGTCGTAGTTCATATTAATCAGCCCTTTCTGTATCTTATTTTCCAGAGACATCAATCCGTAACTAATACCTGAAAATAGGAGAAGATTTTTAATCTCTTTCCCCTGCATTTTTAATGGGGATGTCAGGATATATGCCCCATCATATCCAAATCTCATAGCTGCTTTCTTACTCTTCTCCATCAATAGATTCCCTATTTCCTCTGCATAAATGGGATTATTACCGCATACGAACAGCAAGATAACCAGCAAATATTGTTTAACCCTTTTCATTTTAGCCTTCTTTCATTTGAAATTTTGAGGAGGAACTTGAGTGTCAAACTGTAATATTAAGTTCAGAGTGCAATAGCTTGTTTTTGATGGATTAGCCAGCTAATGCACTCTGTTTTAAAGAGGAACAAATTGCGCAGTTTAATTTAATCTTAAAAGTGAAATAAAACCCCAACTTCTGGAGCGTAATCAGTAGCTTTTGAAGTAACTCCAAAAGCATTATTGACTTTGATGCAAGCCTGTGGGCTTATATGAAATTGTAAATCTGTAATAAATTCAACCTCATCCTGCGAGCCTTCAATGGCAACACAAAACCTGAACAATTTGGAGACTCGTTTTAGGTATTCAATAGCATATTCACCTAATTCTACTTTGTTTTCAGCCCCATCATACTCAATAGCTGCCCGAAGGGTCATTGCTCCCCATTGGTATCCTTTTGTTATCCCGCTTCCTAATTTAAATTCCCAATCCTGGGTTCCAATTAATTTTTTGCTTTTCTGAAGTGGAAATACTGTTTCGAAATAGCCAAAAATTTCTGGACGGTTAATTGTCTCTTCTCTCCATCGCCAGCGGAGCTGAGATTCTACATCACCCAGTCCTGACTCTTCCATCTTATCTGGCATATTTGAAGTATCATCTTTAGCCTTGTCCAGTTTTGCTGTCATAACCGCTGCTTCTAACTCGACAGCTAATCTCTCGGTTATTCCATATCCCAAAAATATCAAACTTTCATGTCCTCGAAAGTGTCCTCGAAATTCTTTTTCCAGTCCATAGCCTAATTCTTTTGGTTCGTACTCAGCGTCTTGATCATGATAGTACTCATAAAAGGGATAGATTATAAACTCTCCCTTATTAATATAAGTACCGAACATTGATGTAGCAATTCCTGTCCCTCGATCCTTTAAATAGTATGGTAAATCGTCTTGGGCAAAGACAGGGGATGAGTTGAAGAAAAACATCCCACTAACAAAGATAGTCATTGAAATAATGTGTTTTTTTCTCATTTTGGTTACCTCCTGAAATTTATTTACAGAGCCTATCCGGCTTGATTCCCTGTGCTAAAATCCTGATTGCCTAGGTCAAAGTTTTTGTCCGAATTTAAAACCTCTTTATAATGGATACCCTATGTGTATCATCAAGATTACCAAAGGAAAGATATGCATAGTCAAGCTGAAATCTTCCGGTTCGCAACCCACAACCACCAGTAAACTTGCCGGCATCAGCTCCCCCTCTATGACCTGCCCTAATGGCCACTGAGTTGTTTTGATCGATGGAATAGGTGTATTCGGTACCAATCCTGATGTTCATATCAGAATCATTAGGGCTATTTAGATCAGCTGCTACAATAAGCCTTTCTTCAAAAAGCCTGTAAGCACAGCCTATCTTGATATTGAACGGCAGTGAGTCTCCTTCTGTCTTGAACTTGAGTGAGGTGCCTAAATTCTGAAGGGATACACCAAGAGTTAGGCCGTTGATAGAAGAAGGATGGTACAGACCACCAATGTCCACCGCACAGGCGGATGCAGATTCATTCTTTATCTTTGCTCTTATGAATTTGAGATTAGCACCTACCTTTGCTTTTGCGATTACCTGCTTAGCACAGGATAAAGTTATGGCCATATCCGATGAATTAAACTTACCTGAATAGGTATGCTCATCCTTCCACTCCTCTATATCCTTAATCTGAAGCATAGTTATAGCTCCACCAAGCACCATATCTCCTGCCGGTGTGGCAAAAGTGAGATATTGAGTGTCTATATTCTGAAACCAGAGGTTATACATCCCCCCAAGCTGAGGGGCATTAATCTTCGCCAGCCCGGCCGGATTCCAGTAGGAAGCATAAAGGTCATCAGCTACTGCTGTATATGCCTCTCCCATGGCCAATGCTCTGGCCCCCTGGCCTATCTTTAAGAATGCGGCTCCAGACTCCCCTTTCCCTCCCCCATAAGCAGAGGAGCACATTGTCAAAATCACCAGAACTAAAAATATCCTTTTCATTTTCCATCCCCCTTCCTACTTGATAATAGCCATCTTGCTGCACTTATGATAGCCTCCGCCTTCGATTATGTCGACATAGACTCCTGATGCCACTACCGTCCCATCACTATTTTTCCCATCCCATTCCACATAATTGAAGACACCCCTTGTAGCTGTATCGGTAAGTTCTCTTATTAACTCACCTGCAATATTATATATCTTAATATTTACTGGTGTTTTTCCTGTGCCTGGGATTTGATACTTGATGATGGTTCCCTTGGTTGTTATACCATGGCTATTGATGGCTGGTCCCTTTGCAGGATTAAATGGATTGGGGTAGTTATAAGTAGTAATGTTGGCAGGAGATGCTGGATTGACAACCGCAAAGCCATATTTGACCAGCTTAAGCACATCACCGTCTACGACCATTCCGACCCCGGGACAATAGATTTTATCACTACCCCCCAGTGGCTCAAGGGGAGTTGTCTCACGCACCCTTACACAGTTACTAAATGTGCCTGCGGGAGTAGATATTGTCATCCCCATCTCCACATGTTCTCCACGATCCATGGCAACGCCTTCAGCTATTTCCTGGTAGTATCTCGATCCCAGGAGGAAGGTTCCGGGCATCATGATACCTGGCTTTGCACCAGCCACGCCCGTACGCCATGCTCCCTCGTGGCCTACGATCTCTCCATTCTCGTATTTATCTACATCCTCGCCAAAGTAGTAAACATTGTTGGTCTTTTTGCAGATTACGAAGAAGTTCTTTGATATCTCGGACAACTCGTCATCCGCCCATTTCCGGACCTCGATAATTCCGGTTTCCACCATGCCAACCCCAGGAAGGGATAGGTTTTCGGTTTCGTGAAGAACGGTGTGTACAACTTTGATCGTTTTTCCCTGTTCCTCCCCCTCAAAAACTAATTGATAGCCTGGTTCGAGAATAAAGTAGGGATTTCTTCCTGTGACCATGAATTCGGAGTCCCCCAATCGAAACTCTGTGGTGAAAGTAGCTTCCTCGGCCTGGGCTATGGTGATGTTACCCAACAGACCCGACCAGGTAAAAGTTACACTTATCGCCAGAGAAACTCCCACTATAGCCAATGCCTTTAGTCCAAAATTGCATCTTGATTTCATACTAATCTCCTTTTTTAGTTAAAGGGTTCTGTCAAAAGTTTCACTGCAAATTTTTCATAAGTCGCGATGATTAAAGAGGTTATCTACTTTTTAGCCTCCTCCTCCCATTTGACCATAAGTTTATCGCCTTACCCACTCCAGGGTATATCTAACCGTAATGCCTTAGTTATCAATTAATACCAAATGAAATTTCGGATTTTGG
>SBAY01000276.1 GCA_005239945.1 Nitrospira sp. | reverse complement strand
CAAGAACTATTGGGTCATAAAGATGTTCGGACAACAATGATTTATACCCATGTTCTCAACCGCGGCGGTAAAGGTGTTAAAAGTCCTCTCGATGTATAAATTGAGCTTATTATACCATAGTTGAATTGGATTGTCAAACAAAAAATTACTTAAAGATACTGAAACTAAATAATGAGTGTCGAAAAATAGTGTTAGAAGACCGTAATTACCTAACAAGTTATTATATAGTTTTCTGTATATTACCACAATTCAGTCAAAAAGTCAAGAAAAAATTAGCAAATCTTGTATAAGTCTAACTGGTTATCATTACTTTTTGCATGATAACCAGAAAACAGGATAATACCGAATGATTAATATACCAGTTATCAGTTGTGAAAATAATGTCACCCCTTTGGGGTTTAATTGTAATTGTTCAACAAATGCTACAATAATATCATCCCTTCGGGATTAAATAATGCAAATTATTAAAGGCAAATCCCAACTCCAACAGGGTGATATTATTGTAGCAAAACAGCCCAAACAAATAATCATAACCCCGAAGGGGTGGCATTATTATAGATTCTTCCCCACCCGTAACTGAGGCATTACCACCCCTTTTATTTTTTTATTGACAATATGTTGCCTGAGTGATATAATCCTTTGAAGGGTAATGGGAATCGACCTTACCTACCACCATAACTCATTACCCACTATCCATCACCTAAAAAGAAAGGGGGTAATTACTATGTCATTAAAATCATTAAAAGAAAAAATTTTAGAGGTATTTAAAAAGATTCCAGCTCCTTTATCTAAACAAGCTATAACTATAATTACTTATACAATCGCTGGGGTAATAACCATCTTTTTATTATCTACGGCTGTGCATTATATTCGCTATGGTGGCAGGATACCTGTTGAAATCAGTTCCGTCTCACCTACCGGCGAGGTGCCGCTCAAGACAAATTTTACCCTGGAATTTACGGCGGACATAGTCGATGAGTCAAAAATTAATACCATTCTTTTCCCCAAAGATGTCCCGGTCATCTTTGAACCTAAAATTCCCGGTAGGTTCAAATGGCTCTCAACCCGAATGCTCAGATTCTTTCCCGAGATTTCTTTACCACCTGCTACGCCCTATACCATCGAGGTACTTCCTAAAATCTGTACCAAAGAAAATAGTTTTTTTAAAGGAACAAGGAAATTCGATTTCTACACCGAACGATTGAAAATCACTCATGCCCTACCACGATTTATCTTTGAGAGAAAGGCTAAAATCGAGGTAAGAATCGAGTGGAGTTTAGAATTTAACCAGTCAGTTGACCCAATCAAATTAAAAGACCATCTTAAACTTTATTATGACCTGAAGGTTGGCCAGCGCTCGATACCATTTACCATTCACCCCGAGGATAAGCCTAATAAGGTATTTAAAATTATAACCGAAGTGATAAAACGGGGTCAAGATGAAGAACTTATTAAATTAAGGGTTGATAAAGAACTAACCGGCGTTGAGGGTAAATTAGGGTTGGCATGTGATTTTATTGGCGAGATGAAGGTAGAACCCAATCTTAAAGTCTACCAGGTCTATTCTCAACAAAGTGGGCGAGACTGTTGGATACGCATAGAGTTTTCAGCCGCAATCGACTCAAAGATAGCTAAAGATTACATCAAACTTGACCCAATGATTGATTTTCGAGTAGAGCAGGATGATCGCTATCTTAATCTAAAAGGTAACTTTAAACCAGGAGATAGATACCAGGTTAATATAGCTGAAGGACTTCCAAGAGAAGATGGGACATTCCTGCAAAAGGATTTCTCTACCACTGTCCGATTAGAGGATTTAGAACCCAGTTTATCATTTCAGCATAAAGGTATTTTCCTCTGTCGCCAGGGAAAGATGAATGTCGGCATAGAAAGTGTCAATTTGAAAAAATTTAATATAGAGGTAAATAAGATATTTGCTAATAACCTTGTCTATTATTTATCTCAGTATGACCCGTATGCTTATTGGGAAAGCCCTGGGGTTGGTAAAAAGATTTATGAAAAAGAAATGACCATTGAGGCAGAGAAAAATCAGATAGTGACTACTGTCCTTAATATTGGGCAATTCATTAATGATAAAAGGAAGGGATTATTCAAGGTTAGTATTTATGATGAGGAGGAGTATTGGCGTCATGATTGCCTGTTGGTCATGGCTACGGATTTGGGGATAGTGGCAAAACTTGCCCAGGATGACTTAGTTGTCTGGGTAAATTCACTCAAGACCCTGGCACCATTATCAGATGTCGAAATAAATCTTATCAGCAACAACAATCAACTTTTAGCCGGTGGTAAAACAGATAATAATGGCATTCTTGTCATCAAAGACCTGAAAAATAAAATAGAGGATTTTACCCCATATATCATTACTGCCTCTCTTGGAGGAGACCTTTCTTATCTTAAATTCGATGATTGCCGTATGCCGGCATCTTCATTCGATATAGGTGGCCGACCACATCTTACCTCTGGCTATGAGGCATATTTATATACCGACCGCGGCGTATTTCGACCTGGTGATAAAGCCCATATTGTCTGTCTTGTTCGGGGTAAAGATATTAGTTTGCCACCAGAATTTCCCGTAAAACTTCAAATAATAGACCCAACGAATGTTATCTTCAAAGAATTTTCTAAAACAATCACCGGGATTGGTGAATTCGAACTTAACCTACCTGACTACGCCAAGATCGGAAGATACCTGGCTGAATTATTAGTTGGAGATGAAGAGATTGGCCGGGTAGATTTTCATGTCGAAGATTTTATGCCGGATAAAATAAAGGTTAAGATTGCAACGGATAAAAATTTTTATTCGACCGGTAACGATGTCTTGATTGATGTAACCGGGCTCTGTCTTTTTGGTCCACCGGCGGCCGGGAGAAATGTTACGGCACAATGCCAGATTAAGGCACATCCGTTCACCCCCAAGAAATGGAGTGATTATACCTTCGGTGATGCCGATAAGGGATTTGAAGAGGTGAATCTTGATGTTGGAGAGGCAGAATTAGATGAAAAAGGCACTCACCGATTCTCTATAAATATCCCCAAAGAAATCTATCCACCGGCCAGTTTAAAAGGGGTAATATCGGCCACGGTCAAGGAACATGGGGGGCGGGCAGTAAGTGCCTATACCAGTGTGGATATTCATCCCTATCCATTTTATATTGGCCTTCGAGCCTCAGTTGAAGGTTATGCTGAAATTGGTAAGAAATACGAGGTGGATTATATTGCCGTTAATCCTCAAGGCGAAAAGATTAGACCCAACACACTTTCTGCCTCCTTTTATCGGATTATCTGGCATTCTGTGCTTAAAAAAGATAGCTCAGGCTACTATAGATATGTTTCTGAGCGGAATGACCAGTTGGTAAAATCCTTCAGCTTCAATCCCCAGGATATGAAACGGATTAGTTTTGTGCCAAAAGAGTACGGTGAGTATAAAATAGTCATTTCAGACCCACAAAACAAGTCAGCCGCTTCTCTTAGATTTTATGCCTCTGGCTGGGGCTATGCGCCCTGGTCAATGGCCAATCCTGACCGCATCGAGATTGACCTGGACCGGCAAACTTATTCAGCCGGGGAAATAGCCAGGGTGCAAATCAAGGCACCATTTCCAGGAAAGATGCTTCTTTGTATCGAGCGTGAAAAGGTAGTCAATTATCGAATATTCAATTTAAAGGAAAATACGGCTGTTATTGAGGTTCCTGTAGAAGAAGGGTACAAACCCAATGTTTATCTGACGGCGACAATCATCAGGTCAATAGAGTCAAAAGATAGCCATACACCCATGCGGGCATTTGGTATTGCTCCACTTAGGGTAGATTGTTCCTCCCATCGGCCAACTATAACTATCACCGCACTCAAAACAATCAGACCTAAAAATAAACTTGATGTCCATATTCAGGTAAAGGGCTGTTCTAATTCTGCCTGGCTGACTTTAGCCGCCGTTGATGAAGGGATATGCCAATTGACGGATTTTCAGACCCCTGACCCGTTCGATTTCTTCTATAGTAAAAAGAGACTTGATGTGGATTCTTATGATATCTACTCCTTTATTTTACCGGAGGTAGAGGAGACAAAAAAATCTACTCCGTCTGGAGATTATATGGAGAAGGTGCGCAAAAAACACATTACCCCGGTGAGCGTTACCCGGGTCAAACCGGTCTCACTCTGGTCAGGGATAATCAAAACCGATGATAATGGTCTGGCAAAGGTAAGTTTTGATGTCCCGGAATTTCAAGGTAGTTTGCGGCTGATGGCCGTGGCTTCCTCAAAGGCATATTTTGGCTCGGCTAAAACAGAGGTAATCGTCAGAGACCCAATCGTTTTGACACCTATATTCCCGCGATTTTTAACGGCAAGAGATAGATTTACAGTGCCAGTATCCGTTTTCAATGGTTGTGGAAAAGCAGGCGAATTTACTATTTCACTTAAGGTTTATGGACCGGTAGAGATTATAGGTGAGGCTACCAGGGCAGTAAAAGTTTCCCCAAATAAAGAAAAGATAGTCTTCTTTGAATTAAAGGTAAAAGATGCCATCGGTAAGGTGACATTCAAACTTTTTGCCTTTGGCCTGGGAGAGAAGACCGAGGTAACCACAGAACTGCCAATCAGACCTTTTTCCCCAGTGATAACTAAGAGTGGAAGTTTTGTCATTACCTCAGCTTCTCCTCAAGTATTTGAATTACCTGGTGATTGGTTGGCAGGCACCGAACAGGCAAAAATCATCATTTCTTCTTTTCCGGCAGTCAAATTTAGTGGGGGATTACAGTATCTTTTAAGGTATCCACATGGCTGTATCGAGCAGACAACATCTAAGGTATTTCCACTTATCTATTTTGATGAATTGGCTAAAATAGCTGAGCCGGAACTCTTTAAACATAACAGCGCGGATTATTATATCGAAGAAGGTATAGCTAAACTTGAATCGATGCAGATTGATTCCGGGGCATTCTCATATTGGCCAGGGTCATCCGATATAAATGAATAGGGCAGTATCTATGCTACCCATTTCCTGGTTGAGGCAAAAAAGGCAGAATACCAGGTCGCAGACCGTGTCTATAAAAAGATGCTTTCCTATCTTGAAAAGAGAATAAAAGGGAAATTTGATAACGAATATGAGCTTCAAGAACAGGTCTATGCCTGTTATGTCTTATCATTGGCCGGTAGACCACCCAAAAATACTATTCAATATATTAAAGAGAATAGACTTAAAGAGCTTCCTGCCTCTTCTCAATTTCAATTAGCCAGCTGTTTTGCTCTGGCAGGGGATATGAAGACGGCTAAATTCCTGCTTCCTACCGAAATACATCCCCAAACAGTCGAGCGCCAAACAGGTGGGAATTTTAATTCATCCCCACGCGAAAATGCCATCATGCTGGATATATTAACCCAAATATTGCCCAATAGTCCCGGTATCCCTGTTTTAATTAAAAACTTGACTGAATCGGCAGAAATGGGGAGATGGTACACCACCCAGGAAAATGCCTTTGCCTTTCTTGCCCTGGGTAAGGCATTTAAAGAACAAACAAAGGCTGATTTTAAAGGGGTAATTAAACTTTTTGGGAAAACATACCGTGAATTCACCCAACAAGGTTTAACTGTTGAGGATAGTAAATTAGCCGGGAAAAAGATCGAGACTCAAATACAGGGTAAAGGTAATTGTTACCTTTATTGGCAGGTTTACGGTGTGCCCAAAGGAGCGGATGTGCCAGAGGTTGATAAAGGAATCAAGGTTAGACGAGAATTATTGGACGCTAACGGCAAGGTGATAAATTATCAAGGGATAAAACAGGGAGATTTAATAGTTGCCAAAATAACTATGGAGGCATTGGATAAGGAATTGGAGAATGTCATTATTTGTGATATGCTGCCTGCGGGATTGGAGATAGAAAATCCACGCCTTGAATCAAGGGCGAACATACCCTGGATTGAGGAGCAGAGTTACAAACCTGATTATATGGACATACGAGATGACAGGCTTTTGCTTTATATGAGGTTGCCAGAAAAGACACAGCGCACCTTTTACTATGCACTTCGCCCGGTTACCTGCGGCGAATTCACGCTTCCACCCATAACCGCAGAATGTATGTATGACCCAACTTACATCTCTACTGCCTCAAGTGGCCTGGTAAAGATAGTATCGCCGTAAGATTTTCCCCCTCAAAGACATTACAAAACCTGGAAAATTTCTGGTTAGGTAACAGATAATTTGAAAGGAATTTTTTATCACGAAATAACGAAAAGATGAAAGCACGAAATGGAATTTGAAGGGTTGTAAAATAGGTAAGGTGGCAGTAATACGGTAAGAAATAATCTGCCGGATTTAATCCACAGATTACACAGCGCAGCAGAGCCGCAACCAAATCCCAACCTAACGGTTGGAAAAGGAGGTTTATCGCTTTAACCACACCAAGGTAT
>SBAY01000201.1 GCA_005239945.1 Nitrospira sp. | reverse complement strand
CTACGCTCCATCCCATCTTCCACCAGCCATACCATTACACAGTTATCTATATTACTCAATTATAAACATCAATATAACATATTATACGAGGAGGAAAATTTATGATGAAAAATTTAGTTTATTTATGTTGGGTAGTAGCAATTGTTTTCATGGCCGACACGGCTTCAGGAGATATTCAGCAAGGTGATGTAGATGTAGAATTAGAGATACCTGAGATTATCCAATTAGAACTTTTAACTACAAATGTAAGGATAATACCAGGTCCTGAGGATTATGCACGAAATTTAGAGAAAAGTGAATATGGCGGAGGAAATGAATGGGTAGATCCGGGTAAAGGTTTTGCTGAGAGAAGTGGTGCTATTGAATTGACTATGTTCACTAATGCACAAAATGGTGGTCTCCTTTATGCCCATGGGATACAACCACCAGGTCCTGAAGGTATCCTTATACTTGAAGATACCTATCTAACGGTTGAAACAGCAAAAACCTATATTTTGCAAAATAATTTAGAGGGTGCAACAACTAAATTTAAAACATGGCCGGATAAAAAGACATATTGGCTTAGATTGTATAATGAGGCACAGGAAATATTTAAAGTTACTACGGCTACTAAAACTGCCAGATTGATTGTCTTGAAAATAGGGATTGGTAATTTAGCTCGTTACACACATGGAAATTATAAAAATACAATTACATTTTCTTTAATGCCAATAGTTTTTTAGTTAATGTTCACTTCAATTCAGACATTAGACCATAGACATTAGACTTAAAGCGGTCAGCCTGAATCGTAAGCTTTCAGTTTTTGGATGAGACAAGTGTTCATACATTATCTTTTTCTCCATTTGACCGCTGAATGCTTACGACTTAAGTCTGATGTCTAAAGTCTGAAGTCTAATGTCTGAATTGAAGTTAATGTTCAGCGTTCAGATGGAGGATGAGATGAAGTTTGATAGCTGAAGGCTGACGAATGGAGGAGATAAAACAATGAGCAAGAAAATCATCTTTTTGATAGCCCTATTATCTATTTTAGTTTCCAATGAAACCATAAAGGCCCAAGAACCGTTTTCTTTTATGCTAAAATGGCCAAAGTTTGCAATTAAATACAAATTTAAATCACCAACAGATGTAGCCATTGACTCAAGTAATAATGTCTATGTAGTTAATACGGAAAATCATCGTATTCAAAAGTTTAATGCCAATGGTAATTTTATAACGATGTGGGGTGAGCAGGGTTCTGGAAACGACGATTTTCTGGCTCCAGAAGGAATAACCATTGATAGCAACAATAATATTTATATAGCGGATACAACGAATAATCGCATAAAGAAATATACCTCAGAGGGAGGACTATTACGCATATTTGGTAGTTCTGGAAGTGATGACGGGGAGTTTAAATCACCTAAGGATATAGCTGTCGATTCAAAAGGTAATATCTATGTGGTTGATACTGGTAATAATCGTATTCAAAAATTTAGCAATACATTCGATTTTATTATGGAATTTAACGGAGGAACAACAACTGGACTACTCTCTACCCCACAAGGAATAGCTATTGACAGCAATGATTATATTTATGTTGCGGATACAAATAATCATCGTATAATAAAATTTGACGAGGTAGGTAATTTCATCCGTCAATGGGGAACTCAAGGGAATAATAATGGCGAATTTAATTATCCAATCAGAATAAACATCGATAAGATTTATCAGCAAATTTATGTTGTAGATTCTGGTAATGCAAGGGTGCAGGTTTTTGATGTCAATGGTGGTTTCCTGAAAAAATTTGGACAAAGGGGTGATAATTTGGGGGAATTTAATGCCCCAAAAGGAATAGATATCAACTCCAATGGAGATATATTTGTTACAGATACATTGAATAATTGTGTGCAGAAATTTGATAGTAATAATAAATTCCTCGAAATATGGAGTGAGTATAGCTTTCAACCAGGAGGGTTCAACCTGCCTATAGGAATAGATAGAGATTCACAAGATAATATTTATGTGGTTGATTCCCGTAATCATCGCATCCAACGATTTGATAAAGATGGTAATTTTAGCTACTTGTGGGGAGAAAAAAGTACACCAACAATGGAAAGTGGTAAATTTTGGTCTCCTTATGGTATTATCATAGACAAGAATGATGACAGGGTATATATCGCTGATACTGAAAATTGTAGAATTCAGGTCTTTGATTCTAATGGTAAGTATATCAGAAAGTGGGGTGCTTATGGCTCAGCGAATGGTCGATTCCGCAGTCCTTATGACTTAGCTATTGATTCCACTGGCTTGATATATGTTGCAGACAGAGATAATCAACGAATTCAAGTATTTACTAAAGAGGGAGATTATCAAAAGCAATGGTCAACTAAACTTAAACTTGAAACAAACAGCATCCCGGTAAATATTGAGATTGACTCCAGGGATAATATCTATGTTGTGGATATTTCTAATGATTGTCTTAAAGTGTATGATAAAGATGGCAATTTCATCAAGAAAATTGGGAAAACCGGTGTGGATTACGGTGAGTTTATTAGTCCTTTCGGGATTGACATTGATGCAAATAACAATATCTATGTTGTCGATAAAGGAAATAATAGAATTCAGGTATTTGACGCTACGGGTAAATTTATATCCTCCTGGGGACAGCAGGGGGAGGAAGATGGTGAATTTGATGAACCTCGAGGTATAACAGTTAATTCTCAGGGTGATATTTATGTGGTTGACAGCGGAAATCAGCGTATCCAGAAATTAAAAAACGAAATTAGTCTACCGTCCCCAACTAATCCAGAAATGGCAATCTATAATTTCCCTAATCCATTTAATCCAAATATACGACCTACTACTATTGCTTATTCTCTTGGCTCTAACCAACCGGTAACGATTAAGATTTATAATTTAGCTGGTGAGTTGGTGAGAACACTAATTAATGGGAAACAAAAACAAGCGGGTGCTTGCGAAGATACCTGGGATGGGAAAAACGATGAAAGTGAAACCGTCTCAGAAGGTATTTATATCGCCGTGGTTAAAACTAATGACAGCACGGCAAGGGTTAAGATAGCGGTAAGTAAAAAGTAGGAAATATGTCCTATATGTCCTATATGTCCTATATGTCCTATACTAAAAAAGGGGGTGAACAATGAAAAGAATTATCGTTTTAGTATCTTTATTAATCGTAATCAATAATGTTGAGGCAAAGGGTCCGGGTAAGATAGGGGCAACCTTTCTGAAGCTCGGTGTAGGTGCTAAACCCGTAGCTATGGGTGGGGCTTTTTGTGCCGTAGCAGATGAATCCTCGGCTATCTACTGGAATCCAGCCGGATTAGCCTTCCTGAAAGACAGGGAATTATCCTTTACCCATATAGCCTGGTTGAAGGAATTAACTATGAATACCTGACCTATCTGCAACCATTACAAGAATTAGGGCTAAAAATACCTGGTGTCTTCGCCAGTAACTTAAGCTATCTTGGTATAGATGATATTAAGGAATACGGTGCGAACAAAGATTACTTAGGTACATTCAAGGCACAGGATTTGTTATTCAACCTTTCCTATGCCAGATTAATCAAACCTGATATATCCTCTGGACTAAATGTAAAATATATTAACCAGAAGATTAAATCATCATCTACAGGATTGGCTTTTGACATTGGTTTTTTGTCTAAAACAGCGATTAAAAACCTTACCGCAGGGTTAACATTCCAGAATATAGGACTGTTTTCTAATTTTAAGGATGAACTGCCATTTAATATCAAATTAGGGTGTGGTTATAAACCCCTTAATATTCTTACGCTGGCTATGGATATTGATTTACCCAATGATAGCGACCCTAAATTCCATCTGGGGGCAGAATATCTTTATCCAGAGATTGAAGGATATGAAATAGCCCTTCGCACAGGGTTTAAAACAGGGGTAGATACAGGCAAATTTAATCTTGGCTTTGGAATTAAAACCGGTAAGTATAGATTTGATTATGCCTATTCCTCTTATGATGATCTGGGTGATACCCATCAACTCTCTTTTAATCTAAGATTCGATAAAAAGTCTGACGAGTCCAACAGGTCTGATAAGTTCGACGAATCCCATCTCCCCCAAAATAAAGTAGAAGAAGTGAAAGAAGAGGTCAAGGTAGAAGCTAAAAAAGAAGTCAAAGAAGAGGTTATGGAAGAAATCGAGGAAGAAGTCAGAGAAGAAGTCAAAGAAGAGGTCAAAGTAGAAAAAACCCTTGACATGTCCGATATGTCCGATTCGTCCCATATGTCCTATTCCACCGAAAACAAACCAGAAGAAGTGAAAGCAGAACCAAAAGCAGAAAAGGAAGTAGAAAAGGAAGCAGAAAAAGAAAATGATTATTACACAACCAAGGCAAAGGTAAATTTATGGAGGTAATTTAACAATGAAAATAGTCTTATCCGTCTTATCCGTCCTATTAGTCCTATCCTCTAAAACCGGTTGGACAGCTGAGGACGCACTTTATTATTTTAGTCAGGGTGAAAAATATAGATTGTCAGAGGAATATGGTTTAGCTATCCCTATGTATCAAAAGGCAATAGAATTAAAACAGGATTATGAATTAGCCTATAATAATCTCGGGTCTGCATATTATGGTAAGAGGATGTATGATGAGGCCATCTCTGCCTTTAAGAAGGCATTAGAGATTAATCCTGACTCAAAACTTACCCATAACAATCTTGGCTGTGCCTATTTTTATAAAAAGATGTATGACTCGGCCATTGAGGAGTTCAAGAAAGAATTGCAGAATAATCCTGATTATATTGATGCTATTAATGGTATTGGTTATGCCTATCAACAGAAAGGGATGTATGAAGAGGCAATAAACTGGTATAAGCAGGCACTTATCCTGGACCCTGAATCTACGGTAGCCAGGGATAAATTAGAATTCACTCAGAAACTATTAGGAGAAAAAGGGACACGAGAAAATTATCGCACATGGAATAACTTAGCCATTGATATGCTCAATCAGAATAAATGGGAAGAGGCAATCGAATATCTCAATAAAGCCTATGAATATGCCTCAAAGGAGGAAAAAGAGACAATAAAGGGAAGACTCGAAGAGGCAAAATCTAATTTAGCCGAAAAAAACCGTCAGGAAGATTACTGGCAATGGGTAAATTCAGGCATCGAACGAATAAATAGAAATAATCTCGATGAGGCCATTGAGCATTTTAATAAGGCCAGGGAATATGCCAGAACAGATGAAGAGAAAGAAACAGTAACAAAAAAAATTCAGGAGGCAAAAATAAGTTTGGGTGAAAAAGCCCGTCAGGAAAATTATTGGAAATTGGTCGGTTCAGGCATTGAAAAGGTGAATAAAAATAATTTCGATGATGCCATCGATTGTTTTAATAAGGCAATGGAATATGCCAAAACAGACGATGAGAAAGAAATGGTAACCAAAAAGATTCAGGAGGCAAAAATAAATTTAACCGAAAAAAAGCGCCAGGAAAATTACACAAAATTCTATAATGCCGGTCTTGAAATGATGAATGATAATAGATGGGAAAAGGCAATTGACTATTTTAACAAGGGTTTAGAATATGCCCTGCCGGATGAAAAAGAAATGCTCAAGGGAAAAATAAATGAGGCACAACTTGCCCTGGATGAAAGAATACGCCAGGAAAATTATTGGAAGTGGTATAGTGCCGGGATTACCGCCATAAGTGAGAATAACTTGAAGCAGGCTATGGAATCGCTTAATAAGGCACTTGAATATACAACTACCAGTGCCCAGAGGGATAAAATAATGGAGAAGATAAGGATTGCCAGGGCATCATTGGACAGAAAACAAAATTGGTCAGATTATCAGAAATGGGTAGATTTAGGGATTAATCAAATGCTTCACCAGAGTTGGAAAAATGCAAAGGAGATTTTTACCCGTGCCTTTGAATGTGCCCCAACTGAAGAGGAAAAGGGGAAAATCAGGGAGATATTAAAGGAGATAGACAAAAGAGAAAGGGAGTTACATTCCAATTTACAGATAGCTAAGACATCATTAGAGTCGAATTTACCACCTTTAAAGGTAAAAAATGATTTAAACTACCTGTTTTTTGGGCCGATAATAACCATGTTTTGTCTTGTTTTATTATTTCTTTTTCCAAAATTCAATCTCCTGCTGGCAGGGCTTTATTTACGACTCGGAAAATATACAAAAGCGGCTTTAATTTATGAAAAGGCTGTTTTCAAAGATAAAAAGATGTGGCTTTACCCGAAATTAGCCGAGGTTTATATGAAATCAAGCAGAATGGATGAGAAGGCTATAAGGGTCTATGACCGAGCTATTTACTTTAATTCAAGCAACCCGATAATGATTAAGATTGTGGCTGACTATTATCTAAAACATGGTAAAATAGGAGAGCGAGCGGTAGAGGTCTATGAGGAGGCATTAAAGTATGAACCTGACAATATTCAATTATTGCATATTTTAGGGATGATATATGCTAATTCCAATAATGGTAATGGAAATGAGAAAAAGGCTAAAGATATACATCGAAGATTATCTGAGTTAGGATATGAGGATGGAGAGGTAGTAGATGGTAAGATGGGTGAATTGCATGTTGTAAATTGGGAATTGGGCAAAAATCCAAAATACAAAATCTAATAGAAGGAGAATAATTTAAGATGCAAAATATGGTGATAAGGGGTTTGATAATCTCTATTTTATTTTTATCATTATCAGCTGTTGGGTGTGAAAAACAAACGAACAAGGAAGAGCCTATACCCAAGGCATTACTTGAAGGGTTAAAATCTAAAGATGCCACGGTACGAAAAAATACAGCCGTGGTTTTAGGTGCCATGGCTAATAAAAAAGCAGTAAAACCATTAATTTTAGCCTTGAAAGATGAGAATTGGCAGGTTAGACGAGAAGTAGTCATTGCCTTAGGTAAATTAAAAGATAAACGGGCAACAACCTTTTTAATTAATAGATTAGATGACCCTAAGTGGATTGTCCAGGGTAATGCCGCCTGGGCATTAGGTGAGATTGGGAACAGTCGGGCAATAGGCGTATTGATTCATGCCTTATCCCATAAACAACCCTTTGTTCGGGAAAATGCCGCTCAATCTCTTGGAAAACTTAAAAGTAACCGCGCCATAAAACCATTAATTAAACTTTTGGCAGATGAGGATAGTCAAGTTCAACAAGTGGCTACCGAGGCACTTACTCAAATAGGCAAACCAGCAATAAAATCACTGATTAAAGCCTTAAAAAGTAAAAATATTCTTATTCGCTGGCATGCAGGAGAGGTGTTAGGTAATCTTGGAGATAAAACAGCCATTGAACACCTACTCCCTTTATTAAAAGAGAAGGATAGAAACCTGCGACTTAATATTGCCTTCGCCTTAGCTAAGTTGGGGAATACCGAAGGGTTAAATCTGTTAATCAATAGTTTAAAAGATGAAGATGAAGAAGTAAGAACCTTTGCGGCACTTACCTTAGGGAAAATCGGTGATAAAAGGGCAGTAGATGACTTGATTAAACTTCTCAATGACACAAATATAAATATTAAGATACAGGCAATAACTGCCTTAGGGAATATAGGAGACAAAAAGGCAGTAGAACATTTTATTCATGGATTGAATGATGAAAACCCGCTGATACAACAAGTTAGTAGTTCTGCTTTAGCCAAAATAGGAGAGCCGGCAGTAAAACCGCTCATCCTTAGATTACATAATGAAGATAATGCCTTAAGAAAGACTATTACCAATACCTTGATAAAAATAGGGACTACGGCTATTACACCTATAATCGAGACATTAAACACTAACCTTGATTCTACTGCTCAAAAAGATGAATATGGACAATGGTATCTGGGGATTGCCCTGGGATCTTTAGGAAAAGAAGTAAGTGATGAACGGGTGATTAACTGTTTAATTAAATCTTTAAAGGGTAAAAATTGGTATGGTCGAGGTGGTGCGGTAGTTGGATTAAGAAGGTTGAATGATAAACGGGCAGTTCAACCTTTGATTGATGTCTTGAAAAACGATACTAATGAAACAATACGCCTCACCGCAGTTGAGTCATTAGCTAAGATAGATGGCCAGGATAAGAATACGATTGAGGCATTAATCTTTGCCTCACGCAATAATAATAATTCTAAGGTAAAGATGTTTGCTCAAGCTGTAGTAGAAAAACTCTCTGCTGATATTAAGCAAAGGGATAGGGAAGTAAAGAAATAGGGTTACTGTTCAGGTAGGCATGAAAAAACTTAAGAAATTTGCCACAAAGGCACGAAGGCACAAAGATGCACAAAGAAGATTTTAAACTCCTCTGAAGTTG
>SBAY01000055.1 GCA_005239945.1 Nitrospira sp. | reverse complement strand
GAGAAGGTTTTAAAGACATACCTTGGTGTGGCTAAAGCGATAAACCTCCTTTTCCAACCGTTAGGTTGGGATTTGGTTGCGGCTCTGCTGCGCTGTGAATTTCTCTGTGACCTCTGGGGTTAATCCTCCCACTGTTCACTGGGCGGTTACAAAAAAAGGGAGGCATTACCCCCCCTCCGAAAAAAACGCTTGACTTTTAATCATTATTATTGTATTCTATTGATAAGGAGAAAGATAAAATGCACGAAGGGGATATTAAAAGAGATGAAGTTATGTGGGAGATAAATATTACTCCCTTAACAGATGTGTTCTTGGTACTACTGGTTATTTTTATGGTTGCTACGCCTTTACTTATCCAATCAGGGGTAAAGGTGAACTTACCTTCATCAATGGTAACAGAGCCACAACAAGAAGGAATTATTATTACCATTACAAAGGATAAAATATATGTCGGTAAGCAAGAAGTAGCAGGTGAGGAATTATTTAATCATCTTAAGGCAGAAATTGAAAAAGAAAAGGAAAAATTTGTCATCATTAATGGAGACAAGGATATTCTTTTGGGTAATGCAGTCAAAATAATGGATATAGCCAAAGTAGCTGGGGCACAAAAGATTGCCATTGCCACCCAACCTAAAGAACTCAAAGAGTTAGAATGGAAGTAAATCGTAGATAGCTACAAAAAAAATTATAATAATGATTGACAAAAAGGGGATAATTAAGTATAATATAAACAGATGCGGGAGTAGCTCAGTTGGTAGAGTACAACCTTGCCAAGGTTGGTGTCGAGGGTTCAAGTCCCTTCTCCCGCTCCAGATATAGTACTTCTTTATGTAATGGGTTAGTTGTTGAGAAATCCCCCAATAGCTAACCCATTATTGTTTATCCTTGTTTTTCAGGGACATTAATAACTGTAACCGTTCAGGTAGATAGACTGTAGGCATTTAGGCTGTAGGGCGGAGGTAGATGAGATGATATGAAATCCAGGGGATTTGATAACCACGGTTTTGATTACGACTCAAAAACATAGAAAACGAGAAGATTTTGGATGGTCAATACTCAATAGCTAACAGTCTACAGCCTATAGCCTAAACAACCTGAATGGTTACTAATAACGAGGTATGTATAAATGAATAAATTGTTAATATCCTTGCTCATAGTATTAATTCCCGGTTTAACCCTGGCTGGGGGATATGACCCAAGACAGGCAAGGATTGATGAGTATTTAAAGCAGGCATTTAGTTTGTATAACCAGGCAGAATTCGATGAGGCTATTTGCTTGTATAAAAAGGCATTGGACATAAAACCTGATGAGTCACAAACATGGTATTGGCTGGGCAGGAGTTATTACCGGACAGGACAGATGGACCAGTTTTTTTCTGCCTGGGATAGGTTTATAAGATTAAGCAAGGAAGATACCTCTGAAATTAAGCGGAAGATGAAGATGTATTTAGAAATCCCTGGGAGTTCTAACATATATGAATCCTTAGATACTATTGAGGCCAATAAAATCGAAGAAGCTATATTTTATAATCCTGCTGGAATAGGTATAGATTCAGAGGATAATCTTTACCTGTGTAGTTTTGGCAGTAACGCTATCTTGAAATTCTCATCCCTGGGTAATTATTTAGGACAATTTTCAGGTTTAAAACCTGTTTCAGGTTTTAAACCTGTTGGGCAGAAAGAAACCTTGAATAAACCTTATGGCATTGCCTTAGACATGGAAGATAATATCTATGTAACCGACTTGGGTAATAATCAGGTGCAGAAGTTTGATTCCAATGGAAATTTCTTGATGAAATTTGGCAAAGAAGGTAAAAATAAAGGTGAATTTATAAGCCCTAAAGGAATCACCTTAGATAAAGAGGCAAACATTTATGTAGTTGATAGTGGCAATAGTAGAATTCAGGTATTTTCTAAAGAAGGGAAATTTATAGGGAAAATCGGTGAAATGGGAAGAGGCAATGCTCAACTCCTTAATCCGCTTGGTGTAGCTTTAGATGGGAAAAAATGGGTTTGGGTAATTGAACAGGATGGTAAATATCTTAAAAAATTTGCCAGGTCAGGTAATTTTCAAAATAGTTTTGCTTTTCCGCAAGAAGGATTAACACCTGGAGGAATAATTTATGGAGGGGATGGGAAACTATACATCGCCTTTTTACAAGGGGTTATTTTTAAATTTAATACTGAAACAGAAATTTGGGAAGGGCTCACCATAGATTCAAAACTCTCATTCCCTTCCGGATTAGCCATAAATAAATATGGATTATTGTATGTAACTAATTTTGATAAGAATTCCATCTCGATTTTTATGCCTGAGGGATTTAAAAAAACACAGTTTGATGCCTTTGTCCAGAGCATAGATACAAGTCATTATCCAACTATTACTATGTCGGTTGTCATTACGACGCAAAACAAGATACCTTTAAATTGTTTAACTGTCAATAATTTCAAGGTAGAAGAGATGAATAGATGGATGCGTCCAATAACTATTAGTAGTCCATTGCTTGACAATGAATATTCGGTTACAACTTTTATTATTGACACATCCAAGAAAATGACCAGGTATAAAAATGATGTCCAAAATCTGCTAAATAAATTTGTTAATGATCTGAATGGTGGTATTTCGGCAGTATCTCTCATTAGTTTTGATGAGGACATAGAGCAGATTCAACCAATTACTCGAAATAAAACAGCCATGAGAAACAGCATAGAGAGATTAACCTTTAATAAACATAAGAATAAAGATACCATTTTTTCGGCAATCAAACTTGGAATCGATGAGATGACTGATTTAGTATGTAGAAAGGCTATTTGTTTAATAACTTGTGGGGATGAAGTAGAGGAAGGAACATTATTTAGAGAATGTAGCTTTTATGCTAAAAATAATTATATTCCCATATTTGTTGTTGATTATCGGTTGCAAAATCAAACTAACTCATTAAAAAATTTAGCCGAACTTAGTCTGGGTGATTATTATTTGGGATATAAATCGGTTGAGGCTCAAAAACTCTATAAAACTATTGTTCAGGAAACTAAAAAACAACATGTTTATCTTATTTCTTACGAGACGCCTCAGGAACAATGGGCAGGAGAATGGGTAGATGTATTTGTTTCTGCAGGGCATGAACATCTTTATGCCAGTGATAAAATAAATTATATTGTGCCAGAGGGAAAAGGTATGGATAAGAAGATTATTGAGAAGATAGAGCAACGGATTGAGAAAAAGGAATTAGAAGAAATAGCCAAGGCTAAAGAAAAAGAGAAAGAAAAAGGAGAAGGAAAAGAGGCTCATAAGGCAGCGGGAGGCCATGGAGCAAAGGCCAAGCCGGAAGGTTTTCCTATATTACCAAAAGGTGAGGAGTCGATTGAACTTGAGATAAACCAACCGATAAAGGAAAAATTTATTTCTGATGATGCGGCGGCTAAACCCGCTGGTGGACATGGAGGAGGACATTGAACCAACGCTTTGAATCCGAAAGAAAAAAAATGGTTGATGAGCATATTATAAGGCGAGGAATTACTGACGAGAGGGTAATAGAGGCAATGCTAAAGGTGCCGCGTGAGTTATTCGTAGAAGAGGCTTTTCAGGAAAAGGCTTATGGTGATCATCCATTGCCGATTGGTTGTGGACAAACTATCTCTCAACCTTTTATGGTTGCTTTAATGACACAATATCTAAAACTATCAGGCACAGAAAGGGTTTTAGAAATAGGCACTGGCTCAGGGTATCAAGCCGCAGTATTAGCGGAATTAGCCCAAAAGGTCTATACCATCGAGCGGATAAAAATCTTATTTGAAAAGGCACAAAAGATACTTTTAGAAAAAATAAGATATAAAAATATTATAACTGTTTTAGGTGATGGCACCTTAGGGTTACCCAATTTTGCCCCTTTTGACCGAATCATTGTTACGGCCGCGTCATCCGATGTCCCTAAAATATTGACAGACCAATTGGCAGAGAACGGTATTTTAGTTGTTCCAAAAGGTGATAAATTCATTCAAACATTAACCATTATCACCAGAAGAGATGGTGAATTGATTACTCAAGATGCTGGCGGTTGTGTATTTGTACCATTAATTGGTAAATATGGTTGGAAGGAAGAAAATTAGTAACCGGTAATCGGTAACAGCCAATAGTTACTTTTTCTTTACCGATAACCGATTACCTGATTACCGGTTACGAACGGGGCATAGCTCAGCTTGGTAGAGCGCTGGGTTCGGGACTCAGAGGTCGGAGGTTCAAATCCTCTTGCCCCGACCAAAAAATAATAATGATTAAGCCAAAAGTCAAATTTTTCTTAGAGAGATACCTTCAATTCAGACATTAGACCATAGACATTAGACTTAAGAGAGAAAAATGTCTGATATCGTAACCGTTCAGGTTGTTTAGGCTATAGGCTGTAGACTGTTAGCTATTGAGTATTGATGACCCAAAATCTTCTCATTTTCCCTGTTTTTGAGTCGTCATCAAAACCGTGGTTATCAAATTCCCTGGGTTTCATATCATCTCACCTACCTCCGCCTTACAGACTAAATGCCTCCAGTCTATCTAGCTGAACGGTTACAATTACTACTTATGCTATCTCTCGTTTAAATTTTACAATTCTAACCAAAGAGCGGACATCTAAACTTGCGCCGCCCACTAAGGCACCATCAATATCAGATTGATTCATAAGGTCATCGATATTATCAGGTCGGACACTTCCTCCATATTGGATTCTGACCTTGGCGGCTACCTTCTGGTCATAAATTTCACTTAAGATATGGCGGATGAATTTATGCATGGCATTTGCATCCTCTGGGGTAGCGGTTCTACCGGTGCCAATTGCCCAGATAGGCTCATAAGCAATAACCATCCTGACGATATCATCCTTACCTATGTCGGCTAATCCCTTGATTAATTGATTATAAACCACCTCTTCTGCCTTTCCGGCGTCTCTTTGTTCTAAATATTCTCCGACACAAAGGATGGGTCTGAGTCGATAGGTGAAGGCACATTTAAGTTTTTTATTAACTGTTTCATCTGTTTCATTGAATAATGTGCGTCTTTCAGAATGCCCAATAATGACATAGTCACATCCTAAATCAAGCAACATTAAAGGGGAAATTTCACCGGTAACCGCTCCTGCCGGTTCAGGATACATATTTTGTGCCCCCACAATGATATTGCTCTCCTTCAAAACTTCAGACACCTTATTTAATGCTGTAAAAGGAGGACAAACCACTACCTCTACACCGGTATAATTAGATAGTTGCTTTTTTAAGTCATCCACAAACGCAACGGCCTTCTTGACAGTCTTATTCATCTTCCAGTTTGCGGCAATAATTGGTTTACGCATTAATTCATCCCTCTGACCTGTTCGAGCTATCTGACTCGTTTGACCTATCTGACAAAACGCTGACACCGGGTAATTCTTTCCCTTCAAGAAACTCCAGACATGCCCCACCGCCAGTAGATACATGTGAGAATTTCTTTTCTAATCCTAATCTATCAATCACTGCAGTTGTTTCACCGCCACCAGCAATCGTAAGGGCGTCTGCATTAGCAATTGCCTTAGCTAAGGCATAGGTAGGTGCACTAAATTTCTCAAATTCAAATACACTTACGGCTCCATTCCAGAAGATGGTTTTTGCACCTTTTAAGGCATCGATAAATCTTGTTACTGTTTCTGGTCCTATGCCCACCCCTATCCAACCATCAGGGATATGGTCGGTAACTATTTGGGTTTTTGCCTCTTGTTCGAAGGCATCTGCGATTAAGTAGTCAATTGGAAGTATTACCTCCACATTGTATTTTTTGGCATCGAGCAGAATCCTGTTGACATCTTCGATTTTATCCCTTTCTAAGAGAGAATTTCCCACATTTTTCCCCTCGGCGGCTAAAAAGGTATAGGCAAGCCCACCTCCAATAATTAATTTATCAATCTTATTGAGTAAGTGGTCTATAATACCGATTTTAGAAGATACCTTTGCCCCACCAAGCACAATGCAAATTGGTCGCTCTGGATGAAGGAAAACCCGACTTAAATATTCTATCTCCCCTTTTAGCAAAAAGCCGCTTACGCTTTGCGGAAAATATTGAGTAATGGCCGAAATCGAGGCATGGGCACGATGGACGGCACTAAAGGCATCATCCACATACACCTCGCCAAGTGAGGCTAATTCTTTAGCAAAATTGATGTCATTTGCCTCTTCTTCCGGGTGAAAGCGTAGATTTTCTAAAAGTATGACCTCCCCTGGATTCATGGTCCTAACAAGTTTTTGAACATCCTCGCCGATACAATCACTGGCAAAAGTAACCTTTATTTTAAGTATCTCACTAAGTTTTGCAGCAATTCGCTGCAGGCTTAATTTATTTACGACCTTTCCCTTGGGTCTGCCGAGGTGGGACATCAGGATAATTTTAGCCTCCCGGGACAGGGCGTAGTTTATGGTAGGTAGGTGAGCGGTTATCTTGCGGTCATCGGTAATATTACCCTCCTCATCTAAAGGTGCATTAAAATCCACCCGAATTAATACCCGTTTTCCTCTTATCTCCACATCCTCAATGGTTAATTTATTAAATGGTCGAGTAGACATATTCAACAACCTCCTTTTAATTGCTTAATGCCCCTCACAGAACCGTGCTTGAGGTTTTCCCTCACACGGCTCTTCGGTAATACAT